>CAUUQJ010000086.1:0-6096 GCA_963547085.1 uncultured Campylobacter sp.
CTAGGATGCGCGGCGGTTAAAATGAGATGCCTCTGCGCATCGATCAGCGCCGATTTTGCTTTGGCAAAATTTCCCCACAACATAAAGACTAAGCTTTGCCGCCTCGCGCTTAAAATTTTAATCACGGCGTCGGTGAAAATTTGCCAACCGAAGCCGCTGTGCGAGTTCGCGCGGTTCGCGCCCACGCTAAGGCTCGCATTAAGTAGCAGCACGCCCTGCTTCGCCCAGTAGCTCAGATCGCCGCTTTCAGGCTCGCTGATACCCAGATCGCTCTTAATCTCTTTGTAGATATTTACGAGGCTGGGCGGAATTCGTACGCCGCGCGGCACCGAAAAGCTAAGCCCCATCGCCTGATGCGCGCCATGGTAGGGATCCTGCCCCAAAATCACCGCGCGCACCCGCTCAAACGGAGTTAGATTGAAGGCATTAAAGATCAAATTTCCAGGCGGATAGACGATCTCTCGCGCCTTTGCGGCGAGCAGATTTTCTTTGATCTTCGCAAAATACTCGCTTAAAAATTCCTCCCTAAGCGCTTCTTTCCAGCCGCTCTCAATCCTCACGTCGTCTAAGTTTATCTGCATGCTAGCCCTTTAAGCTTTAATAAATTGACGCCATAATTTTACAATAAATTTTAAAAATAGTATTGCTCGCACGCGCCGCTGCAATCAAAGACGGATCGCCCGCGCTCTCTCGCCGCCAACCGATCCCGCCGATTTATAGGCGCAGCTACACGATCACGATCAAAAGCGCCATAAACAGCAGCATGGCGATCGTCTTTTTATTATCGTTAAGCAAGCTCTGCGGATAAAAAGCAAACAAAATCGCGTAGGCAAAAAGCGCGATTGCGAACTCCCACGGGTTATTATCTTTAAATTTTAACCTATAAATGATCTAAATGATCGCTGCTACGAAAGATATATGCGAAAGCAGCGATAAAGCTTTATCTCGCCCCACCGATCGTCCTTATGTAAAATCCTTAACCGAGCAAGCCTTCGGTCTTGACGCCGCAGTATTTCGACTCCGAGCCAAACGCCCTCTCTTACGGATTTTTTGATTATACAAAATTTTGCCTTGATCGCTCGTAAGCTCAAGCATTTTTACGTTTTAAATTTTACAAAACGTTTGCAAGCCTGCGCAGAGTATAAAATTTAAGCGATCGAAATTTTAATCGCGTAGCACAAAAAGCTAGAATTTGCCGCTATGACGCAATTCAGATCATCCGCGCGCCGGATCCGGTATGCAAAAGCCCGAATTGCTGCTATAATAACGCTTTAGATAGGCCCGCAAACAAAGCCTGCAGGAGAGATAAATGTTGAGTTCAAAGCTAGCATCCGCGGCAAATGCGTTGCGGCGCTTTTGTCGCAATCTCTGCCGCGCCCGCAAAGACCCCGTCGCATTCGCAAAAAGACGCGGCATGGATAAAATTTTACCGCATATTTTAAAAATATCTATCATGATCGCGCTGATATATTTATCGTATCCGCGGTCGCAGGACGGCATCTACGACATGACGGACATCCGCGCTTTCATCGTCTCGGTCGCGTTTTGTATATGCTTGATACTAGATATTTAGCTTCGTTTAAGTTTATTCCGCGCAGCCGCTTGTTTTTCACTCGCTCAACAAGACGGCGCCTGCTCGCGATCCGATCAAACTTCCGCTTCATGACCCGATTGAGCAGGGAGCGCAAGCGAACGCAAAATTTGCGGTCGCGCACATTTTGATGCCCGCCCATAAATGCCGCTCGTTATGATTCACACGGGCTTATTAAACGATCCGCGCGATCCTTTGCGCGAACACGCACAGAGATACGACGCGAAACCCTCGCTCGTCGCGCCTAGTACGAAAAATAAAATTTCTCGCCGCTTGCAAAAAGCTCCGCGGCAGCCGCCGTTATCGCGCGCTACGGATCACGCGTTAAAATTTCAAACTCGGTCTTATCGTTTTCGTCTCCCCTTTAAAATTTAATCAAATACGCCCGCCGCGCGCGCCGTAATACGGATAATCCATCGCCGCAGCGGCAGCCTCGCGCGCCTGGACGCCTGCAAATTTTTCGATCACGCAAAGACCAAGCTCGATGGAGCTGCTCACGCCGCCTGCAGTGATGATCTCGCCTCCTGCGGGCAGGCTTTCGCGTACGAGCTGCTCGTGCACCACGTCCGCGCAGTAAGGCGCCAGCAGATCGTAGCAAAACGGGTGCGTGGTCGCGCGCCTACCTCGCAAAAACCCCGCCGCGCCCAGAAGTAGCGAACCGGTGCAAACGCTAAACTTATACTTCGCATCGCGCGCGGTTGCGAGCCACGAGATAAAGCCCGCGTCGTCTTTAAGGCGACGCGTCGCCATACCGCCGGGCACAAAAACCGCATCAAAGCCGCCTAGATCCGTCGTAATCTCGCCCGCATCGATCGTGAGGCCGCCGCCGTCCGAAACCTGCCGCTCTCGCGAGCAAAACCTCATCTCAAGCTGCGGACGGACGGCTTTGAGCCTTAGCATACAATCGTAAAATCCCACAAAATCGAGGTGCGTCTGTCCGCTGAACATCACAAGCGCTAGATTTTTCATAATCCGTCCTTTAAATTTATCGCTCGCCATAGCAGCCTTTAGGTTTGCCGCCGCTGCAATTCTCGGCGCTGCAAGTCGTAAAATACGTGGCGGCTGAATTTTGATACAGCAGGCTGCCAAAAAACCCGCTCAAGCAAATTTTAAATTTTACTCGCGTTAAAAACTTGCATAAATTTTACCGCCCGCGAATGAAATTTCAGAAGCGGTTTAAATTTTGCGCGCCTTTTATTCCGCTTTATTTAGATTAGAAAAAGCCCGCACGCCCGCATAGTGCAGCCTTTTTGAAACATTCTCAAATTCTAAATTCCAAATCCCCTCGTCGTATTTCCATTCAAACGGCGTTTTGTAATTCGTCCAAATTTCATACGCGCGTTCGTTTAGCCGCTCAATCAACGCAGAAATCCCTAAATTGCCGCCCGCTATCTCCATCATCAAATGCCAGTTGTCCAAATCGGCGGGGTTTTCGGTATGGATGGATTTTTCGCGCGGCAGATAATACACAAAATCGCCCGTATCAAAGGGAAATAAAGTATGGCATAGCGCAATGTCGTAAATTTTTTGAGCGAATACGGTCGGAAGCTGCTCGTCCGAATAGCCGAAAGTCGAAACGTATAAAAAGCTACGCAAGATGCTCGCTAAATTTCTACAGACCGGCGCAAAGGCGTATCTGCATGCCTGCTGCGTTAAGGCGCCGTTTCGAATGAAACTTATGGCGCTATCGATCTCTTTTCTTCTTGCTTGCACGTATTTTATCTTTTTAAATCGCCAAGCCTGCATCAGCTGCAAAGAGCTGTCGATAACTCGCAGATGCTTGTCTCTTTTTTCATCCGCCGCGCCGCTTAGCTCTGCGATCCTCATAGCAGCCTGCCTCCAAAACGGGATCAGGGTTTTTACCCATCCTAAGTAGCTAAGATAAAGTGCGTTCGGCTCCTCTTTTTCAAAAGCCGCTCTCATCTGCGTAAGTTTTATCATCGCAGCTCTCTATCAAATTTTACTTCGCTCGCTACTCCTCGCCAGACGTCTTCTCGCCGCTCGCCATGCAGCTTTGGAATATAAATTTATGCTCCTGCGGTAGCGCTTCGTAAATTTTACCCGCAAGCTCGCGGATCTCCCAAAGTGCCGCCTTACTAGAGCGCAGAGCGAGAAAGTTTTGCAAGCTACGCGCGTTTATGCTCCAGCTAAGCTCGCTCTTGTAGCACTCGGGCAGGCAGTATTTGGCGATATCAAGGCTGATTGGAGTTTGTAAGATTACACGCAGATTTTCAAGAGCCGCGATACTTGCATTATCGACCGCTTCGTTGCCGGTAAGCACGATGTATCGCGCGGCGTTTTCGAAATCCCCTTGCGCGAAGCTGCCCTCGCCGCGCAATTCTTTGAGAGTGTAGCGCGTGGATTTTACGCTAAGGCTTGCTAGGCGGTGGCGCGCCAGCTCCTGAAGCAGTGCGCGCGAAATACCGCTGATGTAGAAGTTGTAGTAGAGGTGTTCGAGCGTGCTTGAGTGCTTGAGCTGATTGCCAACGCGGTCAATGAGCGCTAGGTCTTTGGCGCCGCCGCAATCGCCGCGCTCAAAGCTCTGCCAGCAGGTGCGGATCGCGTTTGAGCAGACCCAAAGCGGAGTGAAATTTAGAAGTTTGACTTGCATGTTTTGCCTTTAGTTTTAAAATCTTTGGATGATTTTAGCGTTTCGGAACTTAAAATTTAGCAGGGCTCGGCATTTGTATTTTAAAATTTACATTCATCAAATTTACCTTGCACCGAGATACAAGGTAAATAAAATGAACTTAAGTATAAGGCGTAAGAGATATTTTAATATTGAATTAATACTAAAATACTATTTTGTTCCCGAGAAAAACTTTTTATCCTCATTAAACTTATAAATTTCTTTAGCATTTTTACAATTCTTATAGGCGTTGCTATTTTCGTTTAATTTATCAAAATCGCATTGTTTGAAAACTTTTTCTGCCTCATCGGGATGATTTTGATAGTATTCTAAAGATTTAACCTCCGTATTATCGCAACCCACCAAAAAAGCAGCGAACGCAAGCCCCCCCCCAGAGGAACGTTTTAATGTTTTTCATTTCATTCTCCTTGTTTGAAATTTTACCTGGTATTTTACCATCTGTTTACTTTGAGAATTTTGAATTACTGCCATTCTACCTGCGCGGTAAACAAATTTAACGAAGCTTTGATACCGCCCTTAAGCTACATTTCGCTAAGATTGCGGCTAAATTTTAAAAAAGGTGCAAAATGAATGATAAATTCAGCAAAATCGGCTTCATCCTCGCAGTCGCAGGCAGCGCCGTAGGGCTCGGTAATGCGTGGAAATTCCCCACTTTAGTAGGCACCAACGGCGGCAGCGCATTTATCTTGCTATATCTTTTGCTGACGCTTTTGGTTAGCTTCGTGATTTTTTTAGCCGAGATCGTCATCGGCAGGCTAAGCGAAAGCGATCCGGTGCGCGCATTTGAAAAGCTCGCGCCCTCATACAAAGGTGCATGGAAATACGCGGGATTTTTTATGATTAGTGCGCTTTTGATCTATGCTTTTTACAGCGTCGTAATGGGCTGGATCCTAAAATACGTAGTCTCAAGCGCTTTTTATCTGCCAAAAAGTATAGATGAAAGTGGCGCAGCGTTTAACGCACTTTTAGGTAGCGACTTTTTAAGCGTGGCGGCGTGCTTTACCATAGCGTCGGCATTTTGCTTTTTCATCGTATCTAAGGGCGTCAAAAGCGGCATTGAGCGACTTAATGTCTGGATGATGCCTGCGCTATTTATTTTGCTGGTTTTGATGCTAATTTACGCCGCGAGTTTCGATGGATTCGGACGTAGCGCAAAATTCCTACTGGTGCCAGATTTTTCCAAGCTTAATAAGGATAGTGTTCTTTCGGCGCTAGGACTTGCGTTTTTTACGCTTTCGCTTGGTGTTACTACAATTATGACCTATGCCGCGAGCCTGCCTGCGCGCACCAATATCCTAACCTCAAGCATAAATATCGTCTGCATTAATGTCCTAATCGGCGTGATGATGGGACTTATCGTCTTTACTTTCATCTTTGAATTCGGTGGCGATCCCAAAGCTCAAGGTCCTGGGCTCGTGTTCGTCTCGCTGGTGGTACTTTTTTCAAAGCTCGGTGCGATCGGAAACATCCTAGCCTTTTTATTTTTCACCTCGCTATTATTTGCAGCGATTACTTCTGCAATTTCGATGCTGGAGCCTGCGATTTATTATCTCGTAAACTCCCGCAAGCTAAGCCGAAAGCGCGCTTCACTTTTAGTTTTTGCCGTGACGTATGTTTTAGGGATATGCTGCATTTTGGGTTATTACGGTGGCACGAGAGAATACTTTAGCCTAGGTAGCAAGAGCTTTTTTGACATGCTTGATTACCTGACCTCAAATATCTTAATGCCTCTTAGCGGCATAATTGTGGCGATTTTCGTAGGGTTCGTGATCAAAAAACGAGCCGTCGAAATTCTACTGCGCCCATATATGGGACGAATGGGCTTTAAGCTGTGGTATTTCGTGCTACTGCGCTT
>CAUUQJ010000087.1:0-6091 GCA_963547085.1 uncultured Campylobacter sp.
TGCGTGACGGCCAGGCTAAAATTTTAAGAACTAGAATTTAAACAAAATCTGCAATCTAGCCGTGATGATATAATTTTTAGAATTTCGCGAGCGTAAAATTTATCAAAATTTTGCGTATCTACGTTGAGCCGCTCTCCCAAAAAAGCGCGAAATTTAAAATTTTAAACTGCCATATTGTGCGAAGAGGCGATAATTTTAGGCAGCGAGAATTTCAATTAATGCGGATAAAATATAGGTGCGGCGGGCAAATGCGTGCACCGCAAGCGATGGAATTTCAAATATGAGTTCAAGGCTAGCAAGCCGTGGAATTTAAACGCCATGAGCGATAAATTTCAAAATATCTATTTTAAAATTACAAGTCGGGGATTTAAATTTAAGTGTGGCGAGCGATTAAATTGTAAGGGGTGCTTAAATTTAAATATCGCGGCCCACAAATTATGCGTAAATTTTGCGCCTAAATTCCGCAAGATTGGGTGCGCAATAAGCGTTTGCAGTATCGCAGCGAGACTATCAACTAAGCTCCAATCACGCCAAAACCCTATTTACCGAGCGCTCGCACAAGTGGATATTGCAAATCGCCGAAGTAAAAAAAGCCCAATCGGAAGCGTTTGTGGCGTATCTCAACCGACCGCGCCTCATATTTTACTCTATAGCTTAGCTCGCGCACGAAATTTAGATTTTGAAATTTAGCGCAAAAATATTATAATTTCGCCCAAATCACGGCTAGGACGGAAAATGAACTCACGCGTGCAAAACGAATATCTAAAATCAAAAATTATGAGCGCCGAGGAAGCCTGCGAGCTGATTCCAAATGGCGCATCGGTGGGCTTTAGCGGCTTTGTTGGGGCGGGCTGCGCGCTAGCGCTACCACAAGCTCTGGCACAACGAGCGACGGCGCTGCACGAAAAAGGCGAGCCCTATCAAATCGAAATTTTTACAGGCGCATCGACCGATCCGCTTTTAGACGGAGTTTTGGCAAAAGCAGGTGCCGTGAGCTTTCGCGCGCCGTTTTTTACGGATGCCGATATGCGCCGTGCGATAAATAGCGGCGCCGTGCGATACGCGGACGTGCATCTATCAAGCCTTGCCGCGCAGCTTAAGGCGGGCTTTTTTCCGCATCTAAACTTTGCCGTGATCGAAGTAGTGGCGATTAAAGAAAGCGGCGAGCTCGTGCCGTCCACATCGCTAGGCAACAATCAAGCCTGGCTGGATATCGCCGATTGCGTGATTTTAGAAGTAAATTACTATCAGCCACTTGAGCTGGAGGGCATTCACGATGTCACGGATCTACGCCTGCCGCCACATGCCGAGGATCTGCCGATCAAGCACGTAGGCGATCGCGTAGGCAGCCCCTATATGCATGTAGATCCTGCCAAAGTAGTCGCTGTCATAGAGGCTAGGACGCATGATCGCGTCAATAATTTCACCGCCGTGGATGAAATTTCAAGCGCGATTGGGTGCAACGTCGTAAAATTTCTAAAAAACGAGGAAGCTTGCGGCAGACTTCCTGCAAAGAAGCTACTGCCGCTACAATCGGGCATCGGCAACGTCGCTAACGCCGTGCTTAGCTCACTACAAAATGCTGGCTACCAAGGGCTGCAATGCTACTCCGAGGTGATCCAAGACGGCATGCTAGATCTCATCAAAAGAGGCGTCGTAGGCACTGCAAGTGCCACGGCGCTATCGCTTAGCCCCGTAGGCGTCGAGGAATTTCAAAAAAACATCGATTTCTACCGCAAGCACATCATACTGCGCTCACAAGACGTCTCTAACTCGCCAGCGCTTATCAGAAGGCTTGGCGTCGTGTCGATGAATGGCATGCTTGAGGCAGACATCTACGGCAACGTAAACTCCACTAACGTCATGGGTTCGCAGATGAAAAACGGCATCGGCGGTAGCGGCGACTTCGCTCGCAACGGATATTTGTCGCTATTTCTTAGCCCGTCGCTCGCTAAGGGCGGCGCGATTAGCGCTATCGTGCCCTTCGTGAGCCACGTCGATCATACCGAGCACGATACTCAGGTTATCATTACCGAATACGGCATCGCCGATCTGCGTGGTAAATGCCCTCGTGAGCGTGCTCGCGCGATGATAAGCATCGCGTACCCTACTTACCAAGACGCGCTGAGAGATTATTTCGAGCGGGCATGTGCGCAGCCCTGTGCGGGGCATACTCCACACATCCTAAGCGAGGCGCTGTCGTGGCATCAAAGATTTAAGGATACGGGGAGCATGAAGGCTTAGAGCGAATTTGCTTGAGCTAATGCGCTAAAGCTTAAACCCATTCTTGCTGAAGCGGGAAGTTTGCACTTAAAAATTCCGCCTGCATTTGAAAGCTCTATCGTTACTTAAAGCAAGGCGTGCTAAAATTTTATTTTGCAAAGCTCGCGCGAAATGTTTATTATATGAATGAATTGAAAATTTGCGCCATAAAATTTTAAAATTTGCAGGCGGGTTTAAGGCGCGGAATTTAAAATTTTATCGCTACGGAATTTTAAAATTTAGCCTTAAATTTGCAGCTCGCGCATTTCAAATTTTAAAATTCTACGGCTTGGAATTTTAAAATTTTGAACTTCGTAAAATTTTATCCATAAATCCGCTATTAAATTTTAAATTTAGCTCCACTTCATTTGCCATGCGCAAGCTTTTACGGCAATCTAGCTATAAGGCGCGCCATAGGTTTGCGATAAAACCGCGTAGTATTTGCTAAGATAAATTCCTATGAATTAAAGCGGCGGCTTGCTAAATCAGAATTTCTCGCCTTACGGAGGCAATCTTTGGGCTATAAATTTAAAGAGGCGGGCTATAAAGCCGCGGCGAGATGAGATTAGAATTTTATCCTCGAGGGCTCCATCGGTTTGCTGTAGAAGTAGCCTTGCATATATTTAATCCCCATCTCTTCTAAGATGATTGAAATTTCGTGGTTTTCTACGTATTCGGCGATGAGCTCGTAGCCCTGCTTGCGCGCGAAGTTAGCGATCGTTTCGACGATGGCGCGCGAGTTTTTGTCGTTTGCGATGTTTTTGATGAGCGCTCCGTCGATCTTTATGTAATCCACGTCGAGCGTTAAAATTCTATAGTAATTGGAGTATCCGCTGCCAAAATCGTCTATCGCGACCTTGCAGCCGTAGTTTTTGGCTACGGCGATGAAGCTGCGTAGGCTCTCGTAATCGTCGAATTCCTCGCTTTCTAAAATTTCAATAAATAAATTTGAAGCGTTTGGGCTGGATGCGAGCTTGCGCTCTAAAAGCTCCTTGATGCCTTCGTTTGCGATGTCAAAATATGAAAGATTTATGCTAAAGCAAGTCCCTGCGAAGCGGTCTAGCAAGCGAAAGGCTTCGTTTATTACGACCTGAGTTAGCGGGATGTAGAGCGAGGTTTGCTTTGCGATGTCGATAAACTCACCCGGGCAGCGCGTCTTGCCCGAGCGGTCGATTAGACGGATTAGAATTTCATATACTAACGGGACATAATCACCACCCTCGGTGCCGTAAGTGTTACCACTAGGATCGCGGTGAGTGATATCAAATATAGGCTGGACGAGTACAAAGACTTGATTTTTCTTGATCGCGTTTTGAATAGTATTGATCATGATCTGATTTTGCAGATATTTTTCCTCAATCGCATTTGGGCGCGAGTAAAAGCCCACGTGCTCGTTTTTGCTCTGCGCCTCATACATCGCCATGACCGCCTGAAAGACCCTATTTGCGCCACCTGCTACGTCGGCGCGCTCGCTTACGCCCATCGTGATATTTAAAGGCGCGGAGGCAAAGCCCTCAGTGGTATGTAGATTAAAGACCTTATCGGTAAAGTATTTGTTTATGATCTCCACATCGCGCGCGACATTTAGCCCCTCGTAAAATAGGCAAAACTCATCCGATTGGATGCGAAAGATACTAGCTTTGATCTCATGCGATTCGATACACATCGCAAGCGTACGCGCAAAGGAGCGCAGAATTTCATTCGTCGTCTCCGCCTTGTAAAAAAGTCGCAAATTTGCAAAATTTACGATAGTTATATAGATCGCTACGCCCGTTTTTTCGGCGTTTATTAGCTCATATAGCGCTGCTTCGTTGCCCTGGCCCGTAAGATGATCGATATAGACTTGATTGTTTAAGCTCTCCTTTGCGCTCGCAAGAGCTAGCTTCATAATCTCGCGCTCGCCGATATCATGAGCGTAAAGCGCATATAGCGGCGGCTTGGATGCAGCGGCGATATTTGTTAGTCTTAGGCTCACATCGGCTAGTTCGCCGTTTTTACGGAGCAGGCGCGTATCTTTGGCGCTTTTATTTACCATCGCAGGAAGTTCGGTCCCCTTATCTTTGGGCATAAAAACTCCAAGATCGCTTCCTTCCAGCTCGCTTTGTTCGTAGCCGCTTAAGCTAAGCGCGCTTTTATTAGCGTATAAAATTTTAAAGCTTTGATCTGCCAAAACTATCGCTTCGCCTGCTTGCTCGCATAATGCGCGATAGGGCGCGAGAGCGCGTTTACTACGCAAAGCATTGGAATTTATGATGTAAGTAAGCAGTAAAAACGACAAAAACACCGCCGTGTAAAGCATCGTCATTTGCATAAACGAGCCGTAGAATTCCTCACTAGCGTAAGAAAATCGCTCGCGCAGGCTTGCGAAGCGCTCGTTGAGCAACGAGAGATTATCGCTTACGATGATATTTTGCCGCTCGAAATTCCTTAAAATTTGCCGCGCTATTCCTATAAACGCAGCTTCGTCGGGGCTTGACGCATCTGCGCTTTCTAACGCGCTTTTTAAAGCAGAGATCTCGGAGCGATTTTTATAGTTAAGCCCTAAAATTTGAGAGTAGAGATTTGCTCTTTGCGCATTTGCGCCACTGGATAAAAATTTTTGCTGCAGACTTTGGAAAAGGATTAAATTCTGCGAATTTAAAGCCCCAAGCTCGTCCAAAAGCGAAATTTTATCGCTAAAAGCGCTTCCGATCGCGCGTACATCGCTGCTAAGTCCGATTTTATCAATGATTTTATCTTTTTGCAGAGCTTGCAGCACCTGATAAATACCGCGCATATCGGCATTTGCAATCGAAAAGTCCCTTCTTGCGATCTTTGCATCAAATAATATATTTAAGCGGTTGTCGGCATTATCGATCAAAGCTAGCTCGCGCGAAATCGTGCTAAATCTCGCTACATCTCTTAGCGACGAGAAATAATTCCCGGCGATGATTATGCCTAATATCATAATCCCCGCCATCAAAGCCCACATTATCTTATCTTTCATCCTGCGCCTCCGTCATCTCGCCTTTAAGTGTAGCTAAAAAGCTCATCAAAGCATCAAGCTCCTCATCGCTAAGATCGTATTTTAGCAGATCCTTTGCGATCTGCCGCACCGCAAGACGCAAATCCGTCTGCCCGTTCACGTAAGGCGCGGTTTGCGTGATATTGCGCAAGCTAGGCACGCGGCGCAGCTCAAATCCATCGGAAGTGAGCCTATGCTTAGGCGCATCCTCCTCTTCTGCGCTTGGACGAATTTTAGTAAAGCTGCCGGTGCCAAGGCTAACGCCGTTATGACATGCCGAACACAGCCGCACAAAAAGCACATATCCGTTATATTCGGCATCATTTAGCTTAACCTCGCCGCGCAAAAATCGGTCAAATTTGGAATTTATCGCCGTTTTGGATTTTAAAAATTCCTTCAGCGCATCAATAAAGTTCGCCGTATTCGCCTCGCCGTAAGCACTTTCAAAAGCCTGCTTGTAGGCTAAATTCTTCCTGATAAGCTCTAAAATTCTATCTTCGCTCGCGTCCAGTTCGTTCTTGCTAAAAACCGACGCCGCGATCCGCGCTTCAAAGCCCGCGAAATTATAATCGCCCAAGTAGCGGTCAAAATAATAAGAATTTATTAGCGTAGGTACGCGTCCGTCGCGCACCGAAGCGCCCGAATCGTTTAGATAGAAGTTATGGCAGCTCTCGCAGGAGCGGCCTTTGCGGCTAAATCTTACGTCAGTAAAAATTTTTGCGCCCAGCCGCGCCTTTTGCGGGTCATATTTAGGCACCTCAAGCGGCGTAAAAAGATTGCCGCAAAGCCCCAAAAGCGGCGCCAGGCTAAATATAAAACAGCTTA
>CAUUQJ010000088.1:0-6073 GCA_963547085.1 uncultured Campylobacter sp.
CCAAAAAGCCCCAGCGCGCGCTTTAAAAACTCGCTTTTAAAATTTTCCATCCCGCCGAAAGCCTGCGCTAAAGCGTCCGCCAGCTCGCCGCTAGGCTCGCTGGGCTGCGCGATACAGTCGAAGTAAAAATCGTGGTTGTAAATTTCAGAGGCGCTACTAAAAATACGGCTAAAGCCCAGGCAAATTTGATAAAGCTTTGAAATTTGCGAAAACTCGCACTCCTCGTCGTGCGCCTGCTTAAACGACTGCGTGATGATCGTAAAAAGATCCGCGTTTTGTATCGGCGTGTCTGCTATGTCTCGATTTAGGGCGGAGACGTAGTCCTCGCAAAGCCCGCCATGATGGAATTTTAAGCTCTGCAAGCTCACGATTTTATTTGCGCGCGGATCAAAAGGCAGCACTCTGGATCTAAACACTAATAATCCTCGCTGTCCAAATCGCTATAATCGTTGAAACCGTCGTCGTCTTCGTAGCTGTAATCATCCTCGTCGTAGTTGTAGTTGTAACTCTCGTCGCCTCCGATTAGATCATCGTCCTCGTATTCGTCCTCATCGAATTCTTCGTCTTCGAAATCATCGAAATCAGCCATTTTGCTCTCCTTTGTCGTTGGAATTTACTTTTGATTTTACGCATTCGCTTGCTATTTCCGGGATATTTTCGATATAAACACTCTGCGATGGGAAGGCAAACGATAGTCCGTTTTGCTCCACGATCTCCATTATTTTAAATAAAACATCCTCTTTCGTTTGGATGAAATTTGCCCATATTACGGTTTTTGTGAAGCAGTAAACTAAAATGTTAATAGACGAATCGCCAAAGTTATCTAGCGCCACGAACATGGTGCTTTTATAGCCCGCTAAATCGTCGATAGAAACCATATTTTGTCTATAGCGCATACGAAAATCTTTGGAATTTAATGCCGTATCGGCAGATTGAGCGATGCCCGGGTGAGATTTTAGCATCTCTTTGATGTCGTTTACGCACTTTCGAAGTTGAGCCGTGCTCGCGCCGTATTCGACGCCTACGGTAAGCTTTAAATTCCGTCCTACCTTCCTGCGGCTCCAGTTTTTGATATTTTGCGCCATTATGTTGGAATTCGGCACAAAAACAAGAGCGTTGTCAAAGGTTCTGATCGTCGTCTTTCTAAAGCCCGTTTCTACGACATTTCCTTCTATGTCTCCTAATACAACCCAATCTCCTTGCGAGAACGAGTTATCGAATAATAACATCACGGATGAGAAGAAATTCGCGATGATGTCCTTGGTCGCAAATGCGATCGCAAGTCCGCCGATTCCAAGAGATGCCATAAGCGCCGAGATATCAAAGCCCAGACGCTTTAGCACCAAAAGCGCGGCGATGATGATTACGATGACGTATAGAATTTTAACGACTAGATTTATGATATCTTTTCTGACGCCTTTTTTTGTGATGTTTCCAAGCACGATAATACCGTAACCGTCGATGATTTCGATAATGAGCCATGCCCAAAGCACCACGTAAACGATCGAGAATAAATTTGCAAATTTTATCGGCACAGGCGCCGGATAATAAAAAATACTAAGACAGATATCGACCGAATAAGCGATCAGCAAAATACCCATCGGACGCTTGATGATACCTACTACTTGCGTTTTTAGAGTTTCGCTATCCAGCGAAAAGCTTTTATTAAAGAATTTAAATACGAAATAGATGATGTTGGCAAGCAGTCTGCGAAGCGAGTAGAAAAATAGCGTAATCAGCGTGATTAGAATGAGTTTGCCGAAATTTACGTGGCTGAGCTTAAACGGAATTTTATCGTTGATATAATCGATCACCGATTTAAAATTTAAGCTCGTAAAAACCACGCTACTTGCGAGTAGATCGCTATTTCGAGACAGATACGTAAGCACCTCGTCGTAGGTCTGCTTGTCGTTTTTCAAATCGTTGATTTTAGACTCTAAGGCGTCTATTTGCTCTTGACTGCTTAGATTGTTTTTCAAATCATTAAGTTTGCTAAAATCCCTAGTTTGGATATTTAGTAGCGTACTACTCAGCTCGCTTTCAAGCGCACTTCTGCTTGCGCCGTTTACAAACATATCCTCAATTTTCATAAGTGAGGTATAAAAGATCTCTGCCATCTCCATCTTTTCTAAATCCGCACTTGCATTTACGTATTCGGGAGAGCTCTGCTTTTTGGCGTATTTTTTTAACGTAGTTTGGATGTTCTTTTTATTTTGCGCATACGACATTATGCTTTCGATATCCATATCCTGCTGCGTAATCGCAAAAGGTAAGCGATCAAAGAGCTTAGCTTTATTGCGATCGATGGCGTCCAGTTCGTTTTTGCTCGCGTTGGCGTCGCCGCCGTTAAGCAGGGAGCTACGCTGCAAATTTAGCTTTTTAATCTCTTTGATTACAGAGATAAGCGTCTCGCCGTTAGGAGTTTTTTTCTGCGAAGTCTCCGTTTTAGCGACCTTTTCTGCGATCATATTTATTACTTCAGTTTTATTTCCATCCTCTGCACCGAGGGATTTGGATAGAATTTTAGCGACTTCCTTTTTGATCTCGGTTTTGTTGTTTTCTAAAGTAAGATTTGCCTCGGGCGCGGAAGAATTTGTCTCTACAAAGCTTCCCTCGCCGGTCGTGTTGAGGTCTGCAAACGCTAAAGCGACGCTAAAAAGACTAATCGTTAAAAAGCTGATTATAGATTTTTTCATAATCCATTCCCTTATTTAATAGCGTAAAATGCGCGCCTTCGTCGTCGTAGTTGAATAGCTCGCCCGTTTCGATGACGTAGTGCCAGCCGTAAATTTTAATCTCGCCATTTTTGTAGGCGTCTTTAATGCCAGGAAAGCTAAGTAAATTTTGCATGGAATTTATAATATTTAGCCGCTCGGTGATCCACTCACGCTTGTCGGTGCCGAGATCTTTTAGCTTTTCGACCTCGTCTTTTACGGGCTGCATTAAATTTAGCCAGCGCCTTACGTTTGGAATTTTTTCGAGCTTTTTTGCGTCATAAAACAGCGCCGCGCAGCCGCCGCAGTTGCTGTGCCCGCAAACGATGATATTCTTGATATTTAGCGAATATAGTGCGTATTCAATCGCCGAAGTAGTTGCTAAAAATTCCTCGCTAATGCGGTATGGAGGAACGACGTTTGCGATATTTCGCACGACGAAAAGCTCTCCTGGAAGCGTCGAAGTAATTAGGCTTGGCACCACGCGCGAGTCGGAGCAGCCGATAAAAAGCGTGTGGGGCTTTTGATGATTTGCCAGACTTCCGAAAAGCTCGGCATGCTCGGCAAAATTTTCTTCCATAAATTTAATAGCTCCATTTATTAACTGGCTGGGCATACTTTCTCCTTAAAAAAGTCGGGAATTATATATTACTTTCATAAATAGATAGAATTCTGGGAATTTTTAATGATATATTTACCAAATTTTCGCTAAACTCCCCGCTCATAAATCAAAAGAAGGAGAAAAATATGAGTCTATACGACAGACGAAATTACGCGGACGGCTACGAGCTATCGGACGCATCACTGGAACAAGGACGAATCTCTCAGACCATTAAACAAACCTACGCGCTTCTAACCGCTTCGATGATAGCTGCGGCGGCAGGGGCTTTTGTGGCGATGAGCTTTGGTGTAAGCTTGGCTATTCATCCATTTTTATATCTAGTGCTTTTAATGGGGCTGATCTTCGGTATGCAAGCAGCTGTAAATCGCGGCGCCAACACGATTGCGCTGGTTTTGCTTTTTGCATTTACCTTTATTACCGGTCTTACTCTAGGTAAATTGATCGCTATTTATATCGCAGCGGGTGCCGGAGATGTGGTAACACATGCGTTTGTGGCTACGGCGATTACTTTCGGTGCTCTTACCGTTTATGCGATGAATACAAAGACAAATTTCGATTCTTGGGGCAAGCCGCTATTGGTATCGCTTGTGGCTATTATCGTGCTAAGCCTTTTGAACTACTTCTTTTTCAAAAGCACCGTGCTTGATATAGCGATTTCAGCTTTTTCGGCTTTAATCTTTTCGATGTATATTATCTATGATACTAAAAACATCATCAACGGTACCTACACTTCACCAATAATGGCTGCCGTAGATATGTATCTAAACATCTACAACCTCTTCCTTTCGCTGCTAAGAATTTTCGGCGCAAGTAGAGACTAAATTTTACGCACCGCTTCGTGCGGTGCACTCTTAACTTAAAATTTATAAATCTTTTATTATAATCGCAAATTCAATTTTTTCAAAAGGTTTTATAGTGACTACGTTATTTTTGGTTTTACAAGTCGTCTTCGCCGTGATAATTACGATCTCCGTCCTGCTGCAAAAGAGCTCTTCTATCGGGCTTGGCGCATACAGCGGAAGCAACGAAAGCTTATTCGGAGCGAAGGGGCCTGCGGGGTTTTTGGCTAAATTTACCGCCGCGATGGGAATTTTATTCGTGATAAATACACTGGTGCTTGCGTATTTCTATCAGCAAGATGCTAAATCTTCCGTAGTCGATCGCGTAAAGATCGAAGCAAATGCTACTAAATCCGTGCCAAACGCTGTTCCTGGCGTGCCATCCATACCTGCTTCTGGTGCAAAGCCTAATTTCGCTCCGGCAAGCACCGAGTCAAATTCCATAATTAGCGGCGAGACCAATGCGACGGATACGAAAATCGAAGCGCCAGCAGCTCCTGCGACCGACACTACCGCAGCTAGCGCGCCTGCTCGGTCGCAAGCATCAAGCGCCGCAAGCGATACCAATGCGAGCGCTGCTTCCGCAGATCAAAACACAACCAAATAAACTCTAAATTTTAAAATTTAAAAGCGCAAAATCCGCGCTTTTAAATGCTATTCTTATTTTTTTAACGCTATAATTTCGCAAATTTTATTTAAAGGATTTGAATGCTAGAAGCTATCTACAAAGAGCAAAGAGCAAACGGCGATCGAGCTATCGAGGCTTTGAAAAAGGACTTTACGACGCTACGCACCGGCAAAGTAAGCGTGGCGATCCTGGATCATATTTTCGTGGATTATTACGGCTCGCAGACCCCGCTAAATCAGGTCGCGACCGTCCTTTCGACCGATGCGGTAACGATTTCGATCACGCCGTGGGAAAAGCCGATGCTAAAGGCGATCGAAAGCGCGATCGCAGCGGCGAATATCGGCGTCAATCCGAATAATGACGGCGAGAGCGTGAAGCTGTTTTTTCCGCCGATGACGCTCGATCAGCGCCAAGAAAACGCCAAAAAGGCCAAAGCGATGGGCGAGAAGGCTAAAATCGGCATTCGCAACGTCCGCAAAGACGCCAACGACGAGATCAAAAAGCTCGAAAAAGACAAAGCGATCTCCGAAGACGACGCCAAAAAGGGCTACGACGAGGTGCAAAAGATCACCGACTCTTACTCCGCCAAGATCGACGACGCAGTCAAGGCTAAAGAAGCCGAGCTTTTGAAGGTTTGAGCTGTGAATATAGAAAAAATCTATCGCGACTGCGGTGCATATCTGCAGGGGCATTTTCTGCTTTCAAGCGGCAACCACTCGGAATTTTATCTGCAAAGCGCCAAAGTACTTGAGGATCCGCGGCTCGCGGGGCAGCTCGCAGACGAGCTCGCCGCTATCATCGAAAAAGCGGGCGTGGAGTTTGATAGCGTCTGCTCGCCCGCGCTGGGCGGAATTTTAGCGGGCTACGAGCTAGCTCGCGCGGCGAAAAAGCGTTTCATATTTACCGAGCGCGTAGATCGCGTAATGAGCCTGCGCCGCGGCTTTGAAGTGCATAAGGGCGAGAGATTTATCATCTGTGAGGACATCATCACGACGGGCGGCTCGGCTCTTGAGAGCGCTAGGCTCATCGAAAACCTCGGCGGCGAGGTCGTGGGCTTTGCTGCGCTTGCCAATCGCGGATTTTGCAGGGTTGCAAATTTAGCGGGCAGCAGTGCAAAGGCTGGCGCCAAGCTGCCCGCAGACAAGCCGTTTTTTGCGCTAGGCAATTTCGAGTTTGAAATTTACGAGCCCGCAACCTGCCCGCTTTGTGCTGCCGGAAGCAAGGCGATCAAGCCCGGCAGTCGCGGAAACTAGGCGCCGATTTGCTGCTA
>CAUUQJ010000089.1:0-6024 GCA_963547085.1 uncultured Campylobacter sp.
GATCAAGCACCGCCTGCATTACGGGGCTAAATTTAGCAATCGCCGCGGTTCGCAAATAATCCCCGTAGCTAAAGCCGCCAGGAAGCACGATCAGATCGGCGTTTATGTCGGTTTCTTTATGCCAGATTATCTGCGTTTCGCAACCGAGCTTATCAAAGGCGTATTTGCTGTCGCGCTCGCAGTTGGTGCCTGGGAAATTGACGATCGCCACCTTCATATCACGATCTCGTAGTCTTCGATGACGGTGTTTGCCAAAATTTCATTGCACATTCTAGCGACGTCGGCGTAAATTTTATCCCTATCCTCGCCATCTAGCTCAAGGACGATCTGTTTGGCTACGCGCACATCTCGCACGCCGCTAAATCCAAGCGCAGCAAGGGCGTGCAAAACAGCCTTGCCCTGCGGATCTAGCACGCCCTGCTTAAGCCTTACGTTTACGATCACCTTCATCGCTTATCCTAAAATTCTACGCAAGACCTCTTCGTAGGCCACTTTTACGCTACCAAGATCCTGTCTGAATACGTCCTTGTCGAGCTTTTTATCGGTCTGTTTGTCCCAAAAGCGGCAGCTATCGGGGCTAATCTCATCTGCAAGTAGAATATTGCCGTCCTTATCCCTGCCAAGCTCGATTTTGAAATCCACGAGCTTTAAATTTCGCTCGTCGAAAAATTTAATCAGAATTTTATTGATCTTGCGCGCGATCTTTTTGAGCTCGTCAAGCTCGCTTTGGCTCTTTACGGCGCCAAGCAGCAAGCAATGCTCGTCATTTAGTATCGGATCACCCAACTCATCGTCTTTATAGCAAAACTCCACCAGAGCAAACGGAAGCTTCGTGCCCTCTTTGATGCCCAGACGCTTTGTAAGCGAGCCGGTGGCGATATTACGAGCGATGATTTCAAGAGGGAAAATCTTGCATTTTTTTACGAGCTGCTCGGTCGGACTGATCGTCTCAACAAGCGCGGTGGCGATGCCGTGCTTTTTAAGCAGATCAAAAATCAGCGTCGAAATTTTACAATTCAGCGCGCCTTTGCCGCTCTCTTCGGCTTTTTTGACGCCGTTAAACGCCGTCAGCGAATCTTTAAATTCCGAGATCAAAAGGTCGTCACTTTCGTTAACCGACCACATCTTTTTGCCCTTGCCTTCGTAGATAAGCTCTTTTTTGGTAGCTTGCATCACACTCTCCTTACTTAATGTTTAGAATTTTTATCGCGTCTATTGCGGTTTTTAACTGGATATCGTTATTAATCTGCTCTGCAGTGATGAAATTTTTCTCATCCTTTTTCTGAGCATCTTTTTTCTTGGTCTCGACCTTGGCTAGCTCGCCTTGCAAATGCTTTTTGAGATCAGCTTCTTTTAGCGAGAATTCATCCTCGTCGCGGCTCGGCACCTTGCCCGGCGCCACTATGAGATCAGGCGTCACGCCCACCGCTTGGATAGTGCGACCACTTGATAGATAGTATCGCGCTATGGTAAGCCGCAGAGCCTCTTTATCTTCTATCGGCAGGATCACCTGCACGCTTCCTTTGCCAAAAGTTTTTTCACCAACTAACACGGCGCGCTTTAGATCTTGAAGCGAGCCGCTTACAATCTCGCTCGCGCTTGCGCTGCCGCCATTAACCAAAACCACAAGCGGTAGATCGGTGATCTTCTTTTTAGGATCGGCGTTATGCGCCTCGGTTTCGTTTTTCGCGCGCCCTTTTTGAGAGACGATAAGCCCTTTGCTGACGAATAAATTTACAAGCCCAATCGCCTGATCCAAAAGCCCGCCCGGGTTATTTCGCAGATCCAAGATAATGCCCTTGGCGTCTCTGTGCTCTTTTATAAATTTGCTCGCGTCCGCTACCACGTGCTGATCAAAATTCGTAACGCGCAGATATAAAATTTTATCATCCTCGATCATCTTGGCATAGACCGATTCCACTTTGATTATATCGCGGATGATTTCGACGTCGAAAGGCTTGCTAACACCCTTGCGCACGATCGTTAGAGTGATTTTGGTTTTCGGCTTGCCGCGCATTTTTGAGACCGCATCGTCGATCGTGATGCCGAAGGTCGCGTTGCCGTCGATACGCAAGATCACGTCGTTAGCCTGAATGCCCTTTTTATCCGCCGGCGTACCCTCGATAGGCGAGATGACGGTCAGAGCGCCGTCTTTCATACCCACCTGAATTCCAAGCCCGCCAAACTCGCCTTCGGTCTGGACTTTCGTATCGTTAAACGCCTTTTCGTCCATATAGCTTGAGTGCGCGTCGAGGTTATTCATAAGCCCCGAGATCGTCTTGTCCACAAGCTCTGAGAATGTCATCTCATCGACATAATTGTTTTCGACAATCGCAAGCGTTTTGGTAAGCTTAGCTAACGCCTCCAGACGCGTTTTTTCGCTGTCTGGTTTTTTGGTCGCATTGACCTCTCTGGCTTGTAAATTTCCGGTAAAAAAACTAACGCCTAAAAATAGAGAAAATATGAATCCCAAGCCGAAGAAGAGGTGTTTTTGTCGCAAAGTTTATCCTTGAAAGTAAAATGGAGTGAATTTTATAGAAAATTGGCTAAAAATAAGGTAAATTTCATACGAAATTTGCGCGTTTACAGATAAATTTAAGGCGAAAATTTTAAAATCTCACTAAAAAATCTTGACATAAAGACACTAAAGTTATATAATGCAACCAACTTCAACTTTAGGAGAAAATTTATGAACGAAACTATTGAAATTTTAACCGATAAAATGCGCTCTTTGCTCGAAAGCAGCGTTTCTTTGGCGATCCATTCCAAAAATAGCGAAGTGGGCGTATTGCACATGCTCTGGGCTTTGGTAGCCGATAGCGGCTCGGTGCTAAATCAAATTTTTAATAAATTTAGCATTGAAAAGACCGCGGTCGAGCTTGAGATCAAAAGCGAAATTTCAAATTTGCCTACGAGCTCAAACGTCACGAAGGAAAACGTGCGAATCTCGCGCGAGCTGATGAACTCGCTAGAGCTCGCAAAAGGGCTGATGACGAGCTCGGGCGATAAATTTATCGCCGTAGATACCTGGCTGATTGCAAATTTAAACGTAGATCCTCTAAAGAAAATTCTGTCTAAATTTGCGGATCTTAGCGAGATCAAAAAGGAGCTAGAGGCGCTTCGCGGCGGCAAAAGCATCGATTCGCAAACCGCTGATGAGACGCTTGAGGCACTTAGCAAATTCGGCGTCGATCTCACCGCCAAGGCGATCGCGGGCGAGCTCGATCCGGTCATCGGTCGCGACGAAGTGATCTCGCGAATGATGCAAATTTTAATCCGCAAGACGAAAAACAACCCTATCCTGCTCGGCGAGCCCGGCGTGGGAAAAACCGCAGTCGTCGAGGGTCTTGCGCAGCTGATCGCCAAAAAAGAAGTTCCGCTCAGCCTGCAAAACAAACGCGTCATCGCGCTTGATATGAGTGCGTTGATCGCGGGCGCGAAGTACCGCGGCGAGTTTGAAGATAGGCTCAAAGCCGTCATAAACGAGGTCGTAAAGGCCGCGAACGTCGTGCTTTTCATCGATGAAATTCACACCATCGTAGGCGCGGGCGCAAGCGAAGGCTCTATGGATGCCGCAAACATCCTAAAGCCCGCCCTTGCGCGCGGCGAGCTGCACGCTATCGGCGCTACGACGCTGAAAGAGTACCGAAAGTATTTTGAAAAAGACGCCGCGCTTCAGCGCCGCTTCCAGCCCGTAACGGTCGCGGAACCTAGCGTGAGCGAGGCTACGGCGATCCTGCGCGGCATAAAGGAGCGGCTAGAGGTGCATCACAACGTCACCATCACCGATAGCGCGCTTGTGGCGGCTGCAAGGCTAAGCGACCGCTACATCAGCGATAGATTTCTGCCTGATAAGGCGATCGATCTGATTGACGAAGCGGCGGCGGAGCTTAAAATGCAGATCGAAAGCGAGCCCAACGAGCTTGCCAAGGCCAAGCGCGACATCTTAACGCTTCAGGTCGAAAAGGAAGCCCTTAAGATGGAGGATGACGGCAAAAACGACGAGCGGCTCGCGCAGATCGATAAAGAGATCGAAAATTTAACCGAGCAGAAAAACGCGCTTCAGGCTAAATTTGAAAACGAAAAGTCCGTATTCGGCGGCATCAGCGAGGCGAAAAAAGCAATCGACAGCCTTAAAAACGAAGCGAGCTTAGCAAGACGCAACGGCGATCTTAGCAAGGCTGCCGAGATCGAATACGGCAAGATCCCTGCCGCACAGGCGAAGGTTAAGGAGCTTGAGGCAAAGTGGGACGCGATGAAAGAAAACGGTGTGCTTTTGCGAAACCGCGTGGACGAGGAGAGCGTGGCCGAAATTTTAAGCAAGTGGACGGGCATCTCGGTAAGCAAAATGCTCTCCTCCGAAAAGGAGAAATTCCTTCACATCGAGGAGCATCTAAAAGAGAGCGTCGTGGGGCAGGATGAAGCACTGCACGCCATCGCTCGCGCCGTCAAGCGCAACAAAGCGGGGCTCGTAAACGAAAATCGCCCGATTGGAAGCTTTTTGTTTTTGGGCCCTACCGGCGTCGGCAAGACCGAGAGTGCGAAGAGCTTAGCTAGGTTTTTATTCGACGACGAGCGGGCGATGATCCGCTTTGATATGAGCGAGTATATGGAAAAACACAGCGTCTCGCGCCTACTCGGCGCGCCTCCTGGATACGTGGGCTACGACGAGGGCGGACAGCTTACCGAAGCGGTGCGCAGAAGGCCCTACTCGGTGCTGCTTTTTGATGAGATCGAAAAGGCGCACAAGGACGTTTTTAACATCCTGCTTGGAATTTTAGACGACGGGCGCGCGACCGATAACAAGGGCGTTACGGTCGATTTTAAAAACACAATCATCATCCTAACGAGCAATATCGGCTCGGCTAAGATTATGGAGCTTGACGCCAAAAATGCGGACAAGCCGCGCGAGGTCGCGCTTGCCGAGCGCGAGGAAGCGGTAAAGAGCGAGCTGAAGAATTATTTCAAGCCCGAATTTATCAACCGCCTGGACGACATCGTGATCTTCAACGCCCTAAACGAGGACGATCTCATCAAAATCGTGGGCATTATGTTTAAGAGTCTGCAAAAAACACTCGCAAATCGCGGCATTAGCGCGAGCCTAAGCGAAAATGCCAAAAAGCTCATCGCCTCGGCGGGCTTTGATATCGAATACGGCGCAAGGCCGCTACGAAGGGCACTCTACGACTTAGTAGAGGATAAGATCGCCGATATGATCCTAAGCGACGAGATCAAAACGGGCGATCGGATCGAAATCGGCGCGCATGACGGCGAGATCGAGATAAAGAGGGTGAAGTAAAATTTAGCGGAATTTATCCTGCGGGGTAAATTCCTCGCTTTGGTGGAGTAAATTTGGCGAGGTAAATCTAATACTTTATTAATTAATATAAATTGAGCGGGTAATCTATCCTATTGTGAATTGAAACAGATCGCAAAGCCTGCGTTAATCGTCGCTTGCTTCAGCATAATTCCATCCCGTTGGGAATTGAAACACTACATTGTCTACTCCGTCAAATTCCTCGGCCGCAGTAGAATTCCATCCCGTTGGGAATTGAAACTACCCATAGCGTGCGTCATAACATAACCGACAAAGTAGAATTCCATCCCGTTGGGAATTGAAACGATATAAATACTCTATTCGGAGAAAACTATGAGGAGTAGAATTCCATCCCGTTGGAAATTGAAACCGATCAAGATAGGCTTTAAAAAGAGCGCAATACCCGGTAGAATTCCATTCCATTGGGAATTGAAACGGGCACAATACCGAACCTTTGATATGGACGATCAGGGTAGAATTCCATCCCATTGGGAATTAAAATGCTCTATTTAAAATTTCATTTTTCCCTCTCACATAGTAGCATTCTATAGAATTTAAGAATTTACCGAGCAGAATTCTACCCGATAAAATTTTTACCGAATAAAATTCTGGGCTTTAAATTTTAAAAATTTATCGAGTGGAATTCCGTATCCCAGAGCTTAGAATTTCAAATTTAAGAAACAGTGGCTTTGAGTTGCAGGATTCAA
>CAUUQJ010000090.1:0-5991 GCA_963547085.1 uncultured Campylobacter sp.
CCGTTATAGACGTAGGCGGCGAGCGCGTTTTGCAGTAGCGGCGCGATGATCTGATCGTGCGCGCTCGTGTGATCGTCATCTCTGGCGCGGCCTGGGATCTTTACGAAAAATGGCTTGAAATACTCCATAAACGCTCCTTAAGCTTATAAAAATTTGCTCGCTCTTGCTTTTAAATTTAACGGCTTGCACTTTTAAATTTATGCCTATTTGGCTCTTGCGATAGCCGAATTTAGTTCGCGGCGCCCGCTTTTTCGGCTCGTTTTTCAGACGCCGCCGTTTTAAATTTTATTCTTGTATCTGCTATCGCAGCTTCTTGCGCTTATATATCGTTTTTACGCCTATCAAATACAACCTGGATGGCGGGTTTAGATTTTACACAAAATACTCGCGGGCGGCATCCTTGCTCTCAAAGGGGCTTGCACTCAGCTCGCTGCCCTCTATGAGCAGGGCGTAGCGGCGCGCGGCGTCCGTTTTGGCGTATGTTAGCGCCAGCCTCGCCGCAAGCTCTCTATCTGCCTCGCTCGCGCCCCTACTTAGCAGGCTTAGCGCGCCCACGACGTCGTCTTTAAATTTTATCTCGCTAAATTTCGGATTTTGCACTGCGGCAAGCTTTTTGTTGTCGCTCTCGTCGCGTCCGATTATGAGCTTGGCGCCCTCAGGCAGGCGCAGATGACGCCCGAATTTTAGAATTTCAGCGTCCGCGGGCGTTTCGATCTTTTCAAATTTTACCGCATCCTTGATCCGCTCGCTGAAGCTCTGCACGGTTAGCAAACAGCCTCCCGCAGGCGTTTCGTAATCCTCAAAGCCAAACTCCGCCGCCAGCTGCATCTGTCTAGCCCGCCCGCGCCCGCTGATGTCAAGCAGCGCGTCGCGATCTACCCAACCTTTAATCTCGGGCGTCGTGGGCGGAAGCAGCTTCGCGCACAGCGGACGCAGGATCAACCCCTCCTCATCGCCGCTAAGCCCGCCGACCTGAGCTAGAGCCTGCGCGCGCTGGCTCATCGGGCGCTGTCCGAGCACCTCGCCCGTGATGATGAAGCTCGCCCCTTCGCTTTGCAGCATCGCAAGCGCGGTTTTAAACATATATCCGTGGCAGTCGATGCAGGGGTTGAAGTGCTTGCCGTAGCCGTATTTGGGCTCGAAAAGCACCTGCCGCAGATACTCGCTTCTGATATCGACGCTTTTAAAATCCGCCCCCGCGGCTGCGGCTCTGCGGCGCATGATCTCGCTCTTATCGTCCTTGCCGCCAAATCCGATATCCATATTCAGCGCGAGCACCTCGATGCCTTGCGAGACGATGAGTTTGACCGCGAGCATGGAGTCAAGCCCGCCGCTAAAGAGCGCCAATGCCTTCATTTCGTTCCTTTACTTGAGTTGATTGATCTTTTTTTGATACTCCAAGATCCGCTCGATCTTGTCGGGCGCGTCGGAGTTTTTGAGCTTTTGCATCAGATCTTGCAGGGCGTTGCGGCGTAAAATTTTGCACGCGTCGTTAAAAAGCGCCGCGCCGCCGATCGGCAAAATTTCATCATCCAGCGCAAGCGCGCGCAGATTTTCGCAGGCTTCGCTTTCGGCGTTTTGATCATTTTGGACGCTTTGAGCGCTTTGAACATTTTGAGCTGCGGCCTTCCTCTCGCCTTGTTTTGCGACGTTGTTTACTTCTTGCTTCTCGCCGCCGTTTGCACCCTGCTGCACGGAGGAGCTTTTTAAATTTATGGCGCCTGCGGAGGCTTGCCCGTCAAAATTTTGCTTGCTAGAATTCTCGCCGATTTTTGAATTTACGCTCTCTCTACGGATAAAATTTTCTCCCGCGCCGCCCACGGTAAAATTCTCGCTTACATTATTATTCGCATTGCCGTCCTCGCCCGCGATGAAATTTTTAAAATTTCCGCCGCTGCGAGAAAAAACCAAAAACGCCTCAAAAATATCGCCGTGCATGCGAAAATCGCGCCGCTCCAAGCAGCCGAGCCCAAGCTCCGCCATCTCGCCATCGAGCAGCATCGATTTTATGATCTGAAGCTCCGCGATCTCCTTGCGCCGCAGTAGCGTCCGCCCGGACCTCGCCGAAGCCGCAGGCGGCGCGGAACTTTCGTAGCGCGCCGCGTTTTGCGCGCGAATAAAATTTCCGCCGTTTAAGCTCCCGCTCGCACCGCCCCTGCCGTCTGCGTCGTGCCCTCCGTAAGCGCCGAAATCGCGAGAGTCGAAGCTCCCGCCCTCGTTAAAATTTCGCCCCTCAAAGCCCGCGCCGAAATTTTTACCGCCGCTAGAGAGATTGAATGAGCCCGGCGAGACGTTTAAAATTTGCGCCACTAAGCTCTGATAGGACTCGGCGAGCACGGGGCCGAGCGCTGCGGTAAATTCTTTGATCTCATTTAGCGCCGCTTCTTTTTGCACGGGGCGGGCGAGGTCGTATTTTTTAGCGATTCTTCGGATCAGAAACTCCCCGCTCTCCATGCCGCTAGCATAAATTTGCTCTAGCTCGCGCACCTTGCCCGCCGCAATCATATCCGCAGGATCGGCACCGCCGCCGATTATAGCAACGCTTGAGTCGATCTTATTTAGGCACAAAAGCCGCGCCGATTTTATCGCCGCATTGATGCCCGCGGCATCACCGTCGAAGCTAAGCACGACGTTAAGCTCCGCGCGCTTTATAAGCGGCAGATGAGCGGGCGTCAGCGCCGTGCCGAGCACCGCTACGGCGTTATCGATGCCCGCTTGATGCAGCATGATGACGTCCATGTAGCCCTCAGTGATGATGAGGGTTTTTTTGGCGATCGCGCTTTTTTTCGCAAGGTCGAATGCATAGAAAATTTTAGATTTATCAAACAGCGCGCACTGCGGCGAATTAACGTATTTAGCCGGGTTATCGCTTATCGTGCGACCGCCGAAGCCCACGAGCTTGCTTGCGTGGTTGTAGATCGGAAAAGTGATGCGCTCAATGAAGCTAGCATAAAACCCGCGCTCGTTTTGTTTCACTGCGCCCGCATTTAGCGCGTCTTGCGGCGGAATTTCTTCGTTTTGCAAAACTCTGATCGTCTGCGCGCTAGCCCCCGCGTAGCCAAGGCCGAATTTGCGAATAGTTTGATCGTTTAGGCCGCGATCGTGCAGGTATTTTACGGCGGCAGGATTTTGATAAAGGCAGCTTTGGTAGTAGGCGTTTAAAATCTCAAGCACCTTCTTCTCTTCGCTGCGCTCCTGGACTTTGGCGCCGGTGTATTGCAGCGCGAAATTATACATCCCCGCAAGCTTTTCGACCGCTTCTGGAAAGCTTATCTTTTCGTAATCTTGGATAAATTTAATCGCGTTGCCGCCCGCTTTACACGAAAAGCAGTGAAAAATTCCAAGCTTGGAGCTCACGCTCATGCTCGGGTGCGAATCGTCGTGGAAAGGGCAGACGCCTACAAAATTTGCGCCGCTGCGCTTAAGCGGGACATATTTTTCTACGACGTCTACGATATCTACGGTGGCCAGCAGATTTTCTATGCTTTCGTTTTTAATCATAAGCGAAATTATACCCGCACTTTGCTATAATTGCCCTTTATTTTTGCGACGAGGTTTGATTTGGATAATTTTTTCTTAAACGATCGCGACCCGATTTTCGGGCTTATCATGCTGATAAGCATAATCTTACTGGTGTCGATTCTAAGCTACATTTGGGGAGTTTTTTCTAAAAAAAACGAGAGGCAGAGCCTAGAGAATTTTATCAAAAAATTTGACACCCTAGACGCGCTTAGCACCGAGCACAGACAGCTTTTAGCAAGCCCACAAATAGACATCCCGACGCTTGGAATTTTAGCTAGCTCTTTCGTAAAAAGCGGCGACTTCGAGCGCGCGATAGAAATTTATCTAATCGCGCTAAGTAAGGCTAGCGGCGGCGTGCAGAGGGAGTTTATCCTCACCAATCTCGGTATCGTATATTTTAAAGCGGGCTTTTTAGGGCGCGCCGAAGAGGTGTTTTTGCAGGCGCTGAAGCTGCGCCCCAGAAACAAAGAGGCCCTTACGCATCTTACGGTGATTTATGAACGGCTGAAGCGCTTTAATGAAGCGCTTGAGGTGCTTGACGCGCTGCGCGAACAGGACACCGAAGTATATGCTCAAAGCCAGTTCGAGCGCGCCCAGATCATCGCAAACGACGCCAATACGCCGTTTAATAAAAAGATCGCTAAAATTTCAAAGTTAAACTTCAAAGGCGCGGGGCGGTTCTGCATGGAGCTTTTTATCAAAAACAAAGAGCCTATGGAGGGCTTTGACCGCTTCCCGCCGATCGAGCAGGCGATCGATCTGATCTATGATTTCCCTGCGGCGGTAAATACGCAGGATACGGAGTACAACGCGCTTTTTTACGCGCTCGGAAGAAGCGATCAAAAGCCGCAGAGCGCGAGTAAAATTTTTGAGATCAACGCGCTTATAGCTATGAAAGACGCGGGCTTTGAGGACGCCGGACTTAGCTTTAGCTACACCTGCGCGAAGTGCAAAAGCTCGGTGGGGCTTTTCTCACACCGCTGTCCGGTCTGCTACGAGCTAGGCAGCATGGAGATCAGGGCGCAAATTTCGGAGAAAACCGGTGAAATCGGTCAAACTTTTTAGCGACGGCAGCTGTCTCGGAAACCCTGGAGCAGGCGGCTGGGCTTATATCTTGCAATACGGCGACGCGATAAAAAAAGCAAGCGGCGCAGAAGCGATGACTACCAATAATCAAATGGAGCTAACAGCCGCTATAATGGGGCTTAGCGCGCTTAAGCAGCCCTGCCGCGTCGAGCTTTTTACCGATAGCGAATATGTCGTTAAGGCGATAAATTCCTGGCTTGCAAAGTGGGTCGTTACCGATTTTAAGGGCAAGAAAAACGCGGATCTGTGGCGCAGATACCTTGCGGCGGCGGCGCCTCACGAGATCAAGGCCTCGTGGGTCAAGGGGCATGCGGGTCATCTGCAAAACGAGGAGTGCGACGCTATGGCTCGCGCGGCAGCAGAAGCGATAAAGGGCTAAAATTCTGCGGCGAAACTTGCGGTTGTGTGGATTAAGTATGGATTTGCCCGCGTTTGCTTTGCACATAGACCGCTTTGGCGTAAATTTTATTGCCCGAAGCCGATTTTAGTGCGTTTGCTTACGCAATCGGGCTCTTGTATTTGGGAGCAGGCGTGTTTTTGGCAAATATTAAATTTGCGGAAATCAGGCTTCGGCACGGCTTGCGTTAGGATTAGCGGGCGCGTTTAAATTTTATTCGTCGCAGATTGGCGCTAGCGCGCTTCATTCGCCGCGTTAGTGTAAATTTAGCGCAGATCCCGCTCGCGTTCGTTTCACTTGTGCGAGTTTTGTTCGTACTGGATGCCGTTTGCGTGCAAGCCGCTGCGGATTTCGCAAAATTTTATAAAAAGGTTGATAATGCAAAATTTAGAAAAATTACAAGAAAAACTGGGCTATAAATTTAAAAATTTAACCCACCTTAAAATCGCTCTTACGCATAAAAGCGCCAAAAACGGGCACAACAACGAGAGGCTGGAATTTTTAGGCGATGCGGTGATGGATCTGATCGTGGGCGAGTATCTTTTCAAAAAATTTAGCAGCGACGAGGGCGATCTGAGCAAGCTGCGCGCGGCACTCGTGAACGAAAGCAGCTTCTCTAAATTTGCAAAATTTTTGGGTATCGGCGAGAACCTAAATATGTCGCTGTCCGAGGAGCGCAACGGCGGGCGCGAGAAGCCATCGCTGCTTTCGGACGCCTTTGAGGCGATAATGGGCGCCGTCTATCTTGAGAGTGGGCTGCAAAACACCGCCCGCATCGCGACTGCAATCTTAGAAATTCTCTATCCGCGCATCAGCTTTAATGAGCTCGTTAAAGACTACAAAACCGCGCTGCAAGAGCTCACGCAGGCAAAATTCGGCGTCACGCCCGAATATATCCTTTTAGGCTCGAGCGGCCCCGATCACAAAAAAAGCTTCGAAATGGCGGCGCTCGTAGGCGGCAAGCGGCTCTCCTCCGCCGTGGGAGC
>CAUUQJ010000091.1:0-5985 GCA_963547085.1 uncultured Campylobacter sp.
GTATCAAGCTAGGCAAGGGCTAATTTGCGAACGGGGCGCCCGTTTAAATTTCACGTCACTGCGGCACGATCTTTGCAGCCGATAAATTTCAACCGATCCTTCACTCCTCTTCCGCCCCACGCCGTAGCAGGTCGTAGCCCGGTCAGAATTTGCGCGACGCAAGCGGCGAATTTCGCAAATTTTCGCGGGCCAAAACGCTAATCTAAAGCCGCAAATTCCACGTATTTCTCCATCGCAACCAGCAAGAGCCAGCGCGTGGTAGGGCTGGAAAAATAGTGGTGTTCGGGGACCTGCTCCATTATAAATTTTAAAAAATCGTAAAAATATTCAGGCGCAAATTTAACCTCGGCGCTCGTTAGACTATCGCCCAGATAGCGGATTTCGCCGCTCAAAATCCTCGCTTTTACCGCGGGATTTGCGTCTATGAAGCTACTGGCATCGGCAAAACTCAGGCAGTCCGCGGTCGCATAATCTTTCAAACCCCGCAAGACGGGCTTGGAGCCGACGAAGGCGAAATTTTCCTCTACAAATTTCACTCCGCCCTCGCTCACCTGCCAGCAATCGCCCAAACTCGATAAAAACGCAAACATCTCATCATCCGCGGATTTGAAATTTATAGGCTCATTTTTGCGATCCATCTTCGTCCTTTTTAAATTCATAGTTGCTTTTATTTTGAAATTTTTACGATAAAGAACAAAAAATATGTTTGATTTAATCTTTTTAAAATCATTATATTGAATTAGGCTAATCAAGGTTTCCCGAGCTCTTTTTATTTCAAGCGAAATCCTTTACCGCTTTAAAATTCAACCAATTCAAATAATCATTCTTTCTTTATTTTTTTGAACTTTATTTATTTGTTATCATCAGTGAACTGCTCTTTGACAAGATCTTTGATATCGCTTTTAATACTTTTAGTATCAACTATTGAATCCTCACCCAGCTTCTGAAATTTTTCTTTATCTGCCTTCGTATATTCCTGTTCATCATCATATTTTTTTGTGATCAACCGAATCATCTTGCGACGCAAAAACTTCTCATCTCTAATATTTGACCTCTCTTTGATCCACCCAATTAGTAATACCATCAACATTATAAAACCAATATAACCTAGAATTGGATACATAATCGATACTAATTTTTTAAAGCCCATAAAGGATAATATATACCCTACAACTACGGTGCCAATCATAATTGGATAAAAACGTTTTGATTGATTAGATGAGAAACGTTTTGCTAAGGCATAGAATAAACTGAAAGCAGTATTAAAGATCAAGCCGAAGATAACAAGTGCATACACAAACGCAAATGCAGGGTGAATCTGTTTGGCAATAGCCAACATAGGAATATCAACAGTCGTTGCAAGTTTTACATTTGCATATAAGATACAGGTTGTAACTGTGATGATAATACCGATTATAAATCCACCCAAAGTACCACCTTTTTCTGCTACACCAATCCTCATAATGGATCCCCCTAATACAAAAGCCATTGATACACCTGTCATAACGCAGAGCGAAAAATAATTCAGAACAGAAAACCAGATATTTGGCATTGGAGTAGAGATTGTATTTGCAATTGTTTCTAATTCTTTAAAATCAAAACGTTGACTTGCAAAGGTATACACTGCCATAATCATAATCATGATAAAAATAATAGGCGTAAATATTCCGATCACATTCGTGATTTTTTCAAAATTAAGAAAGCTAACAAGGATTATCAATACGGCACATAGGAGTGCTCCTGACCAGAATGGCATGCCAAATTGCTGATTAAGATTTGATCCGGCCCCGGCAATCATGACAAAACCTACCACAAAACAGCAAATAATTAAAGAAATATCAAGAATTTTATTAGTGATAGATCCAGCAATTTGTGAAAGAACTTCAAAGTGATCATTGGATCTAAAATAACTACCGAATGTAATAATGATTTTACCAAAGACGGCATTGAGGATACCAAGAATAACGGCTCCAAGAATACCCCATTTGCCAAAACTGACGAAATATTGCATCAGATCCTGACCGGACGATAATCCAGCACCGACAATAACCCCAACATATGCTAACGCTACATTTAAAATTTGTTTTAACATCATCCTACCTCTTAATTATAAAAATTTTAATTTGCTTTACTAATATTAAGAATCTTTAAATTTAAATAATATTAAATGCTAATTAAATTTTATCCAAATAATGACACGAAATTTACACCGAAATTACATCCAAACTCTTAGCGAGATTCCAAGCGAAAATCCCGTACTTTGGTGAATAAAACCGCAAGACCGCCGCTCAAAACAGATCAAGGCAAATCAAGGCAGATTACTTGAAAAAATTCTTGATCTTATCGAGTATCCCCTCGTCGTCTCCGCCCTTACTGCCGAAGCTTTCTTGAAGCTCGCGCAAAAGCGCCTCTTGCTTCTCGTTCAATTTTTTAGGCGTCTGGACGTTTACCTGCACGATCAGATCGCCGTTTTTCTTAGTTCGGATATTTGGCGCGCCCTCGCCGTAGATCGTGAAGCGCTGCTTGTCCTTCGTGCCTACTTTGAGCTTCAGCTCTGCCTTGCCACGCGGCGTCGGCACCTCGATGCTCTCGCCCAAGATCGCCTGCGTGAAAAACACCGGCACCTCGATATACAGGTCGTCTCCGTCGCGCAGGAAGTGGCTATCCTCCTTCACGCGCACTATCACGTACAGATCCCCGATTTCGCCGGTTTTGGAGACGTTGCCTTTGCCGCTTAGGCGCACGCGCTGTCCGTCGTCTATGCCTGCGGGGATGTCAAATTTAAGGCTCACGTCCTCTTCGGTAAAGCCCTTGCCTCCGCAATCCTTGCATCTGTCTTTTACGATCTCGCCCGTGCCGCCGCATTCGGAACAGCTTTGGATGAAGCTCATATATCCGCGCCTGACCGCGACGCGCCCAGTGCCGCCGCAAGCGGAGCAAGTATGTCTTTTTTTATCCTTCGAGCCGGTGGCGTCGCAGGTAGGGCACGGCTTTTTAATCTTGTATTTTATCTCCTTGTGTACGCCCTCTAAAGCCTCTTTAAATTCCAGCGTTACGGCCAGCTCGGTATCTATGCCGTATGGATCGCTAGGACGGGTCGAGCGGCTGCCGCCGCCGAATGCCTGCTCGAAAAAATCGCCGAAAATGGAGCCGAAATCAAATCCTCCGCCGCCCGCGCCGCCGTATGCGCCGCTGATGCCCTCTTTGCCGTAGCGATCATACATCCTGCGCTTTTGATCGTCGCTTAAAATTTGATACGCTTCGTTGATCTTTTTAAATTTCTCCTCCGACTCCTTGTCGCCTTGGTTGCGGTCGGGATGGAATTGCAAAGCGAGCTTTCGAAACGCCTTTTTTATCGTCTCGGCGTCGGCATCGCGCGCCACGCCTAAAATTTCATAATAATCTTCTTCCACGAAATTCTCCTTGAACTATACAAAAGGGGCAATTTTATCTAAATTTAATAAAACGCAAGTTAAGACTTAACTATTTTTATGTATAATGCAATATTTAAAATTTCAAATCAACGATGCAAAGGATAAAAAAATGATAAATGTATTGATGATAGAAGACGACAGCGAATTCGCACAGCTTCTAACCGAATATCTGGCTAAATTTAACATCCAAGTTACAAACTTCGAAGACCCGTATCTGGGCATTAGCGCTGGGATCAAAAACTACGATCTGCTGATTTTAGATCTTACGCTTCCTGGAATGGACGGACTTGAAGTCTGCAAAGAGATCCGCGAGAAATACGACATCCCGATCATCATCAGCTCGGCTAGAAGCGACGTGAGCGATCGCGTAGTGGGTCTTCAGATCGGCGCGGACGATTACCTGCCGAAACCTTATGATCCAAAAGAGATGCACGCGCGCATCATGAGCCTAATCCGCCGCTATAAAAAAGCTAGCGAAAAGGAAGAAACCGCCACGGATAGCGTATTTCGCATCGACGACAAGCGCCATGAAATTTACTTCGGCGAGGAGTCGCTCGTGCTAACGCCTGCGGAGTATGAAATTTTAGAATACCTAATCAAGCAGCATAGTTTTTCGGTATCTCGCGAGCAGCTCGTATACCATTGCAAGAGCCTAAAAGATAAGGACTCAAAGAGCTTAGACGTCATCATCGGACGCCTACGCACCAAAATCGGCGACAGTTCCAAAGCGCCTAAGCATATCTTTTCGGTTCGCGGTATCGGCTACAAGCTCATCGGATGAAGCACTCCTTAATCACTAAAATTTCGGTTTTTTTTGTAATCGCGATCATCTTAGTCTGCGTGCTTTTTATCACGTTCGCACGGATGCAGATGAATAGAGCTTTAGGCAGCATGCAGGCTAATCAAATAAACGCGGTCAATAATCTACTTGAGCTATACAAGCGTAATGCCCCTCCCAGCGATATTGAGCGCTACTTCTCCAGCTATGGCTTGGAGCTTGTAAAAGACAAAAATATCATCCAAAACATCATCACGAGCGGTAAAATTTTTTTCGTCCAAGACACCTCTATCGGGGAGTTTAGCTCGGTCGAGTATAATAATTCACTGTTTTTAAATATCAAAAACAACTCTTTCGTCGTGGTTTTCGAAAGCCTCGGCACGAAGAATTTAAACGATCCGCTTTGGGTCGGGTTTTTGCTTACGATGGCGGTTTTGATCTCACTTTATCTATCGATAGTGCGAAGCTTCACGCCGCTAAAAAAACTAAGCAAAAATATCAAAAAATTCGCCCAGGGCAACTTGGACGTAAATTTAGCCGCCACGCATAGCGAAGACGAGATCGGGCAGGTCGCGCAGGAATTTAACAACGCGATTGCCAAAATTCAAGAGCTGATCCGCTCGCGCCAGCTGTTTTTGCGCACCATCATGCATGAGCTCAAAACCCCGATCGGCAAGGGCAGGCTCATTACGGAGATGCTTGAGGACGAGACGCAAAAGGTGCGGCTCGTAAATGTCTTCGAGCGGCTTGAAATTTTAATCAACGAGTTTGCCAAAATCGAGCAGCTGCTCTCAAAAAGCTACTCGCTCAACTATCAGGATTATCATTTTAGCCTCATTTTAGAGCAGGTAAAAGATATGTCGATGCTCGATAATTGGGACGAGCTCATTAGCACAGATATCGAGTGCGATGCGGTGATAAACGTGGATTTCGGGCTATTTGCGCTGGCGATTAAAAATTTAATCGATAACGCCCTAAAATACTCCAGCGATAAAAAAGTCCGCATCATCTGCGATGAAAACAAAGTAAGCGTCGCCAACCGCGGCGCAGCGCTTGCAAAATCATTCGAGCACTACAAGCAGGCCTTTATCAGAAATAAAGACGAGAAAGCCACCGGCATGGGGCTCGGACTTTACATCATCGATAAAATTTGCGAGCTGCATAAATTCCGCTTCGAGTACAATTACAGCGACGGCACACACTACTTCTCGATCGTCTTTTCGCCGAAGGGCGCCATATGAGCGGCACAGACAGGTTCGAAGAGCTCGTCGCAAGCTTTGAAAAGCTTCCCGGCGTGGGCAAAAAGTCCGCCCTGCGCTTTGCCTACTACGTAAGCGTGCAAAATTCCTTCCTAGGGCTAAATTTAGCGCACAATATCGAAGAGGCGGTGCGCGGACTGCACAGATGCCGCATCTGCGGCGCGGTATGCGAGGGTGAGATCTGCGAATACTGTGCCGATGAGGAGCGCGAGAACGATAAAATTTGCATCGTCGAAAACCCAAAAGATATCTTTATTTTAGAGAGCAATAAAATTTACAACGGCCGCTACTTCGTACTAGACACCGCCGACGAAGATAAAATCGCGGCGCTACGCGCCATGGTGAGCCGAAACAGCGCGAGCGAGCTGATTTTCGCGCTGACGCCGGGCATCAACTCCGACGGCATAATGCTTTACGTCGAGGACAAGCTCGCGGATCTGGGTTTGAAATTTACCAAGCTTGCCCAAGGCGTGCCTACGGGCGTGAGCTTAGACAACGTCGATATGCTCTCGCT
>CAUUQJ010000092.1:0-5981 GCA_963547085.1 uncultured Campylobacter sp.
TTCATGCGCGAAACCAAGATCCGATAAGTACTTAAGCGCCGTTTTTTCCATGGTTTTTGAGGACTCTAAAATCGCGGAGCTTAACTTAAAGCTTGTTTCCTCGATGCGCTGCGGCACGACCGCTAGAATTTTAACGTGAGGCAGATCGCCGTAAAGATCCATCATCTGCAGGGTTTGAAGCATTTCAACCTCGTGCGCCGAGCCGCTCCAGCTGATCTGCTTAGGCATCGCGTCGTAGTCGAAAAAATACACCTCGCCGCCCTTTGCGCCATCCGCGTCTATGCAATCTACGAGCAAAATTTCATCAAATTCCGCCATCGTAGGCATCAAAAAGCTAGCCAGCGTCCCGCCGTCGATAAAGCGGATCTGATCCGCGCTGTTGCTCGTCGCGGCGGAATTTTCGGCAACGAGGTTCGCATTGATAGAGCTTTGCGCTGCGGAATTTATTACGGAATTTTGCGAAGTAGAATTTGAAGCGGAATCCTGCTTTGCGGAATGTTCTGAAGTAGAATTTCGGTTTAAATTTACTGTATTTACTGTCGCGAAATTTTGCTTAAAGATAGAATTCTCATCCGCAAAATTTTGCAAGGAGCCGCGCTCTATGGAATTTTGCGAGGTAGAATTTTGTATCGCAGAGACTTGGGCGGAATTTTGCATGAAATTCTGCGCCGCGAAATCCCCGCCCGCCTTAGAATTTCGTGCGGCGGCTTTAGGATAAAATTTATAGTTCTGCGCGAGCGCGCGGACGAAGTGCACGCCTATGCCCTCGTCCGCGTAGATGACGTTGCCGATACCCAGTACCAGCACCCTCAAGCGTGCTCTTCCTTTTTAAATTTATAGCCGCTTACGATCGCATCCATCGCGCCGTCCCTGCCCTTGACGGCATTAAAGACCGCCATATAGACGTGGATCGGCACGAAGATTATGATGATATTCATGCAAAGATGATGTATCATTCGTACTTCGCTTAGACCGCCCATCGCCGCTTCCAGCGGGCGTAAGAGACCGTATAGCGCGCCGCCGAGCCCCTCGTGATAGACGTGCACGTATAATATCATACCCGTTAGGCAGATTACGAACAATACTAGATAAAAGCCCAGATAGGAGATGAACTGTAGCGGGTTGTAAACGCCGCGAAGATGCGGGTGCTCGCCCAAAAAGATATAGTATTTGATCTGAGCTATCCAGACGCGCGGGCTAAAAAAATCCTTGATGCTTAAAAGCTCTTTTCTGCTCTTTTTATCGAAGAAGAAAAGATAGGTTTTAAAGATCGCCGCGCCGATCATCACAAAGCCGAAGATCAGATGCACGAATCTAAATTTAGCCTGCATGAAAAGCACCGGCTCAGGATTAATCTCAGGCGCGGTGAAAACAAAGGCGATGTAATATCCGGTAATCACCAAAATCGTAATGCAAAGCGCACGCAGCCAGTGTGTGAGCCTAAGACCGATTGAGAACTCATATTCCGCAAATCTTTTTTTCATCGTTTATCCTTTGCTGGGATCTACCCTATAGTAGCCGAGCTCCGCTCCTTTGGCGTCCATTACGTGCACGGCGCAAGCGATGCAAGGATCGAAAGAGTGGATGCGGCGGATAATCTCTAGCGGCTTGGAAAGATCGGCAAGCTTAAGCCCAATCAAGCAGGATTCGTAAGCACCCATAGCGCCGTTTTTATCCTTCGGAGTGGCGTTCCAAGTAGAAGGTACGACCGCCTGCCAGTTTTTGATGACGCCCTTTTCGATCCTGCACCAGTGGCTAAGTGCGCCGCGCGGTACGTGGCCGATATAGCGACCTTTGTACTCTTTGGAATTATCGATTACATATTTTGCGCAGGTTTCAGTGTCGCCGCTTTTAATGTTTGCGATCAAATTTTCTAGCGCAATCAGTCCGTTGTCGGCTACGACTTTAGCCTCGATCATACGACACGCCGTTCGTCCAAGCGTCGAAAATACCGCTTCAAGCGGCAAGCCGGCGTCTTTTAGGAATTGATCCACGACCTTTACTACGCGCTCGTTTTTCTTTGCGTAATTTACCACGATATTTGCAAGAGGTCCTACCTGAAGCGGCTTGCCGTCGTAGCGCGGAGCCTTGATCCAGGTGTATTTACCCTGGGTATCGAGCACCTTCGTATGCGCTTCTTTGCCGTGTGCGTCGATACTCTGTCCGTCCTTAAGGCCCGTATAATTCGGCTCTTGCTCGCCGTCGTAAGGATGAAGCGCCGCATCGTTTTTATACCACGCATGCGTTGCCTCCTCGGTGATCTTGTTCTCATCGAGCTCCAAAACCTTGCTAATATCGCCGTTCATAATCATGCCGCTTTGAAATAGCCATTCGTTCTTTGAAAGCTGAAATTCTTGATGCGTCCATAAATTTGCCACGCCGATATCGTTTAGCACGCTAGGCTCATTACCGTAAGCCTTCGCAGCCATTACGAGATCAGGATAGTAGGCGCGATTTACGAAGTCTGCGACCTCTTTAAATTTAGACATATATTCGCCAAGTCTCGCAGGACTTAGAATATCCATTACGCAAGTTACGCCGCCTACGGTAAGGCTTTGCGGATGAGGCTGCTTCGCACCGAATATCGCCATCATCTGAGCCGCCGTGCGCTGAATGCGCAAACACTCAAGATAGTGCGAAAGAGCGATCAAATTTTGCTCCGGGCTAAGCTTATATGTAGGATGACCAAAGTAGGCGTTGGCAAAAGGCCCCAAAGCGCCTTTTTTAACGAAAGCGCCTACGCGATCTTGCACCTCTTTTAGCTTATCGGCACCGCACGCATAAGGGGTTTCGCAGTATTTAAACGCCTCTTCGCTTGCTTTTTTAGGATCGGCGCTAAGCGCGCTTACTACATCTACGAAATCAAGCCCGTGGAGTTGATAAAAATGCACCGGATGATCGTGCAAAAATAGCGCGTTAGCCATCAGCGTGCGCGTTAGCAAGGCATTTAGCGGCGGAGTGATACCGAGGGCGTTTTCTACCGCGACGATGCCCGCTTTGTAGTGCGAGAAAGTACAGACGCCGCAAATTCTTTGCATAAAAAATCCCGCGTCGCGCGGATCTCTATTTTTTACTATGGTCTCAAGCCCGCGCCATAAAGTGGAGCTACTATAGGCTTCGCGTACGACATTTTCATCATCCACTACGACCTCTATTCTTAAATGTCCCTCTATTCTGGTTATCGGATCTATTACGATTCTTTGCGACATGATTATTCCCCTTTATCTTTCTTAAATGACGCAATCGCCGCGTGTGCCGCTACCGCAACACCCGTGATCGCTAAAATTCCGACACCTATCTTATCTGCGGTAGCATCAGCGCCGAGCCCGCCGAAAACGCTTTCGTAAAGGCGATCCGCCAAAGGCTCCTCAAAAGGTCCCATATGATCCCAAAAATCAGGCTCCGAGCAGCCTATGCAGCCGTGGCCCGCTTGTACCGGCCAGCTAGTGTGGGAGTTGAAGCGCTCGCGCGAGCAGTTATTGAACGTATAAGGACCCTTGCAGCCTACTTTATAAAGGCAGTATCCGTCCTTCGCGCCCGCATCGCCGAAGCTTTCTACAAACTCGCCCGCATCAAAATGTCCGCGGCGCTCGCATAGATCGTGGATGCGCAGCCCGTAAGCCCATTTCGGTCGGTTATAAACATCCAGGCTTGGAAGCGTGCCGAAAAGGATGAAATTTAGCACGTTGCCGACGATATTTTTTTCGCTAGGCGGACAGCCCGGGACGTTGATGACGGGTTTATTTATGATTTTGTCCAAACCTACGGCGCCGGTCGGATTCGGAGCTGCGGCTTGGATACCGCCGAAGCTCGAACAGGTACCGATCGCAAATATTGCCGCAGCGCCTTCGGCTGCGTGCTTGCAGTGCTGAGCTCCGCTTTTACCCTCAGGACCCACAGTTAGGAAAAATTCATTCTCGCCACTTGGGATTCCGCCCTCGACCATTAAGATATAGCGCCCCTTGTATTTTTCGATCGCGCCCTCTAAATTTTCCTCGGCTTGCCAGCCTGCGGCAGCCATTATCGTCTCGTGGTATTCTAGGCTAATGTAATCAAATATAAGGCTGTCGATGCTAGGCGTCTCGGTGCGTAGCAAGCTCTCGCTACAGCCCGTGCACTCCGCCATATGAAGCCAGATCACCGGCAGGCGATCCGCAAGCTCCGCAGCTCGCGCCACGCTCGGCGCAAATGCGGCCGGAAGCCCGAGCATCGCGGTCATCGCTCCGCTCCATTTCATAAAATCGCGACGCGAAAAACCTTTGCTCTTAAGCCTTTCTTGTATGCTCTCATCCGCTTTTATTTGCGGCAAACGCTCAACGGCATCAAGTCTAGCCGAAATTTGAGCTAAATCAACCATAATGTCCTCCTGAAATTTAGGATATTTTTAAATGGCATTCTATCAAAATTTAGAATTTATGCACCTTAAATTTGATCCGATTTAATTAAAATTTTATATTTATTCGTTGTCTAATGGGTTTAAAATTTAAAAATAAAAGGCAGATTAAAATTTGCTCGGCGGGCGAAACGTTAAATGACGGCGGAGAAAGCATTAAATTTTATGAAGCAGTGAAATTTTATCCAAGAATTTTATAGTATCGAAAAATATTTTAGGATAAAGCAGGCGTAGGTTGGATGATTTTGTGCGATACTAGCAGGTGCACTGTTTGTGCGCCGCAGCAAAGTATTTTTGCAAAATCATCCGTTAAATCTTTAGAAAATTTCCCAAAGATCAGCTTACCAATCTCGTTGCATCTTGGATATTGATGTTTAGCCCAAGCTGTTCATTACTTAGCCCAAGAGCAAGCCCCACAAGCTGGGATAGGTGGATGATCGGTTTTCTTGCTTTAGAATTTGTCGCTTCTTGGTATCGCTCCTGATAGATATCAAGCTGCATCTGACATAGCGGACAAGGGGTAACTACGACGTCCGCTCCATGCTCGGCAGCGTCATTTACGATCTCGCTTGACATTTTAGATACCGATTTTACCGCAGGATAGCTAGCGTGAAAGCCGCAGCAATCAAGGCGTTTTTCAAAAGGCACTATCTGAGCGCCAAGTGCGCCAACTACCGCTTCAAAGCTTTTTGGATTGGTTGAGCTTTCTTTCTTAAGCTCGCGCTCCGGTCTTAATGAGTGGCAGCCGTAAAATAGCGCTACTTTTAAATTTGAAAGCGGTCTAACAACCTTGGCTTTTAGCGTGTCTAAATTCTGATATAGCACCCAAAGCAAGCTCGTTATCTCGGTGCTTCCCTGATACTGCATACCGCCCTCTTTTAAAAAGGTATTGATATAGCTTTTTGCTCCCTTATCCAAAGTTAGCTTTGCTTTAGTTAGAGTTAGCATACAGGTGGAGCAGGTAGTTAGCAGAGGCATATTCATACCCTCGGCTAGCGCGATGTTTCTGGCATTGGCTACTAGGCTTGCCATAGGATCGACGCATTGAGCTTGACTAGCCCCGCAGCAGCTCCAGCCTTTTATCTCGTGAAGTTTAATACCCAGCACCGGAGCGATCGCTTCAAGTGAAATTTTAGATTCCTTTGCGGCTTGACTTAAAACGCAACCCGGGAAAAATGCAAATTCGTTATTCATCCTCTCCTCCTTATTCTATCTCGCCGCTAGCTTGAGCTTTGCGTGCGGCCTCTATCATCTTAACGAGCTGTGCATGTCCCTCGATCTCCTCGCCTCCGAATACGTGCAAAGGATTCATCTTGCCCGCAGCCATTAAATTTGCCGCTACGTCCATCTTGCCCATATTTGCAAATACCCCTTCGCTTCTTAAAGCAAGCTTGATCTCGTTTAGCCTTCCGCTTCCCTCTACGATGTCTAGTAGGAACGCCTCGGCATGACCAGGGCCGCTTCCTGCGGTTAAGCCTTTTTTCATCGCTAGAGCGCGAAGTGCGGTGATATCGCTTTGAGCGCTTATTCCTTTAGGACAGCGATCGGCGCACTCTTGGCAGTGCACGCATAGCCATAATCCGTTTAG
>CAUUQJ010000093.1:0-5927 GCA_963547085.1 uncultured Campylobacter sp.
GGAGACGATGCGTTTCGCAACTTCGTATTTTGCAAAATCGCGCTTCGCAATGCAGGCGCACAGCTGCAGCTTGTGGGCAAATCAGGCGAGCTCATCGTAGTTCGCAAGAGCGGTTTTAGCCTAGGCGTGGTTACGAGCTTTAAAAAAATTCTACCTCAAAATCCAGCCATTTATGATAATGATATAAAAAAAGCGCTAGAGCTTTGTCGCGGAGCAAACCTCGACGCCGTGTATCTTGTCTATCCAAAAAATGAAAATTTTAACCGCCACGTCGAGATAAAAAGCGAATGCTTTAAGGGAAATTTCATTATGAAATTAGTACCATACAAGCTTACCGACAAAATTTATTAAAAGGATACCAAATGGTTGGAATTATTTTTGGAAGCTCGATGGGCAATACTGAGGACGCCGCGAAGCTAATCTCCGAAAAGCTAGGCATAGAAAACGAGCTAAAAAACGTTGCGGACATCGCGCCTGCAGATCTAAATAAATACACTGCGCTCATCATCGGCAGCTCTACGTGGAACGACGGGGAGCTGCAGGACGACTGGGCGGGCTTTGATTTCTCAGCCCTTGATGTCTCAGGCAAGACTGTCGCGATTTTTGGCATGGGCGATAGCTCAAGCTACAGCGATGCCTACTGCAACGCAATGCGCGAGCTATACGATAACTTCAAAAAAGCGGGTGCAAATATCGTAGGCGCAGTGCCTACCGACGGATATGAATTCGACGAGAGCAAGGCCGTAGTGGACGGCAAATTCGTTGGCCTCGCGCTAGACAATGACAATCAAAGCGACCTCACCGAGAGCCGCATCGAGGCGTGGGTAGCGCAGATCGCTCCATCTTTTAAATAGTCCTCCTTTAAATTTGCCGCGGAGCGTGCGCTTCGCGGCACTTTCATCTTTTTTTAAAATAATTAAAGCTTAGATCTTTTTAAAATTTAGCTCTGCCGATTTCGGTTAAATTTAAACGGCTTGGGCTTTGAAATTTTAAAATTTTAATCTGCGAGAATGAAATTTATCTTTTAAATTTTAGCTCCGCGTTACTTTGCTCTAGCGTAAATACAGACTGACTTCGAGGCGCACGTAGTAGCGCACGAGTAGATAAAATTTAGCCGCCGCGACGGCGGAAGGACGAAGCTGGGAGTTTGCGTCGCGGTTTATAAACCTCGTCGGCATAATAATCGGCGAACGTTCGGGAAATAAAATTTGCAAATTTTATAAGCGGCGAAGCGGGAATCGATGTCGCTAAAATTTCTCTCCGCACATACGCCATTGTAATTTCTTTCTGCACGCACGCCGTAAAAATTCTCTCCGCAGCTCTGCCGTGAAATTTCGCTCGCCGTTTAATGTAAAATTTTATCTATCCACGCATCGAGCGGCTGCCGTTTGTCCGTAAAATTTAGCATAATTTGACGCCGCAGCCGCGTGCAGCTATCGTTTTTTAAATAAACCGCAGCATAACCCGCGAGATCGCCCGTCGCTAGGAGCTAAAGCCGCAAAGCCGTGCGGCGGCGACAAAGCATAAATTTAAAAGAGGAATTTTGCTCTTTACGCTACTTCGTGCAAATAGCGCGGCAAGACGTAAATTTAAAATTTTAGGGCGCAAATTTTAAGGCTTAAATTTACAGCCCGAGCTCTATTGCCAGATCCTTTACCGCTTTGAGATTTACCTTACCGCTGCCGAGTACCGGGATTTGCTCGACCTTTTTTACGACGCTTGGCTGCATTATCGGCGCAAGCGCGGAGTCCTTTAGGCGGCGCGAAATTTCATCCTCGCTCGCCTCGCCCACGTAAAGCAGAGCGATCTTTTCGCCCTTTTTCTCGTCTTTTAAGTTTACGCACGAATAGATCGCGCTTTCGCCTAAAATTTCGCCCACGGCGCTCTCTACCGCGCCCAGGCTTATCATCTCGCCACCGATTTTGGCAAAGCGCGAAAGGCGGTCGGTGATAAATAAAAACCCGTCGTCGTCGATATAGCCGATGTCGCCGCTTTTGTAGTAGCGCACGCCGTCCATTTGCGCGATCGCCTCCGCGGTTTTTGCCGGCTCATCGTAGTATTCCTTCATAACCTGATGTCCGCCGATTAAGATAAGCCCCTCCTGGCCGTTTGGCAGCGGCTGTAGCGAGGCGGGATCGGTGATCTTTATGACCGTGCCTGCAAGCGGCAAACCGACGCTCTTTTCGCGGTTGAAGTGAAGCTCTTTGAAAAAATCGGGCTCGAGGACGTTCGGCGTATTTACGCTCACCACCGGCGCGGTCTCGGTCGTGCCGTAGCCCTCGTAAATTTCGATGCCGAATTTTATCTTAAATTCCTTGCGGACGTTTTCGTTTAGCTTCTCCGCGCCCGCAATCGCTAGGCGAATGCTTGCCAGCATAAGCGGATTGAGCCTTTTGTTTTTGGTATAGAGCCTAAAAAACGTCGAAGTGCCGAACATTATCGTAGCGCCGTATTTCGCGCTCATCTTGCCGACGCTAAAGGCGTCCGTAGGATCGGGTACGTGGATGCTTAAAATTCCATCGTTTAGCGGAAAGAGCGTCGTTACGGTAAGTCCGAAGCAGTGAAAGATCGGCAGCGACGCTAAAATCGCGTCGTGCTCGGTGGCGTTTATGAGCTCTGAAATTTGACGGACGTTCGCCATTATATTTTTATGCGTCAGAACCACGCCTTTGGGCTTTCCCTCGCTGCCGCTGCTAAATAAAATAGTCGCTACGTCATCTATCGCGTGCGGCTTAAAATACAGCGCGCGAAATAAAATTTTAGGCATTAGCAGCGATTTTAGCGCGCAGGCTATGCGCTCGTTTTTAGAAACGCCCTCGCTTAGATCCTCAAGGTATACGAGCCGATCGCCGATCGAGCTTTCCAGCTCAAAGCCCTTTGATTTGAGCTTTTCTACGAATTTGCGCGAGCTGATGATCGTGCGGATATTCGCTTTATCCGCGCAGTAGATTAAATTTTCTTCGCTTAGCGTGTAGTTTAAATTTACGCTCGTTTTGCCCATCGCAAAAAGCGTTAAATTTACGGCGCTTGCGATGACCGAGCTAGGCAAAATGATGCCGATGTTTTCCTCGCTGCTTATGCGGCTTTTTAGTCTTTTGCGAAGTATCAAAACGGCGCTCATCATCGCTAAATTTGTGAAGCTCACTCCCGTACTATCAACCGCTACGCGCTTAAAAGGCGATCGTTTGGCTTGATTTAGCCAGTTGTAGGCAAGCGGTTTTAGACTTGCGAGATATTTGCCCCAGCTGAAAAACGACAGCTCCGTTACCGCGCGCTTTACCTCGTGCGCCTTGGAATTTGCCTCAATCGGCGCGCTGAAGCTTACGCGAAGTGCATTTTTGCCGCTTTGCGAGATTGTTCTTTTATAATGTTCGCTGGCGCGCGAAAACGTCGATCCCCAAAGCCCCCTGATATAAAAAGGCACGATTACGGAGTTCGTATCGTGCGCGGCTAGCTCAAACCCGCCCTGAAACTCGTCTATGCGGCCGTTGTAGCTGATGTGGCCTTCTGGGAAGAGCCCGACTACTTCACCAGCATTTAGCGCCTCGCGAATGCTTTCGATCGCGCTTTTGCTCACGCCCGCTCCGATCGGAATGACTCGGAAAATTTTAAAAAACCATTTCAAATACCACAGATCGTAGTAGCTGCGATGCATCACGAAGCGCACTCCGCGCGGGCATGCAAGCTGCACCACCGCCCAATCGATCCAGCTGATATGGTTACCCAAAAGCAGTACGCCGCCTTTTTGCGGGATGTTTTCGATGCCGTCTACGTGGACTTGGTAGCCGAATTTCATAAACGGAATGAGTAAAATTCTAACGAAAAGCTGCGGCAGATATTTCGCGCCGAATATCCCGCAGATGAGCACGCACAGTGCTGCCATAACGAAAATTTCGCCGCTGGCGACCGCAAAATGCACCAAGATGATGGCGATGAGCAAAAACATCACCATAAAGATATTTTGGATAAAATTTGAACCCGCGAGCACCCGCCCCATGCGCTCGTCGGCGGTAAAAAACTGAATAACGGCGTTGAGCGGCACGATGAAAATTCCGCCGCTAAATCCAAAGAAAAACGATGCCGTGCCGAGCCAAAATACCGAGTGCGCGTTGGCTAGCACCATTAGTGCGAGCGCGAGCCCGAATGCGCCGAACGGCACGATGCCGAGCTCGATATGTTTTTTACAGTAGCTGCCCGCAAAGATCGAGCCTAGCGCGATTCCGATCGCACTAAGCGCCAAGATCACCTGGATCACCATTACGTTATCGCTGCCGCTAAGGCTCTTATAGTGAGCCGGGAAGGTAGCGATCACGAGCTGTGAGACCGCCCAAAACATCGAAAGTCCCAGCGTGCAGAGCAGGACGTTTTTGTCTTTTAGCACAAAATTTAAATTTTGCCTTAGATAGCGAAGCTTAAGATAGTCGTCTTTGTTAAATTCCGCTTGCGGCTGCGCGGCGTCGAAGAATGGAATTTTATACGAGTAATATGTTTCAAGCACGGAGCCCGCGACTAAAAGCACGCCGATGAACCAAACCGAGCTCATCAGCTCGCCCGCATCGCTGCTACGCGTCGCAAACAGCTCGAAAATCACCGAAAAAACAAGCGATGAAAGCAGAATCGCGATGATGGTAAGCGCCTGCACTAGGCCGTTTGCCGCGCCTAAATTTTTTGCGCCGACGATCTTTTTAATCAGGCCGTATTTGGCGGGCGAGTAGATCGCGCTTTGCGCCGCAAGCAGGATCGTCATAAAAAATGCAAAATAAAACCATCCGCACAGATATCCGAGCGTAATGAGCGCGGTAAGCGCGACGCCGAGTTTCGCGCAGATCCGCGTAATGCGGGTACGCGAGAATTTATCGTTGAGATAGCCGCTGGCGCTAAAAAGAAATACATAAGGCAGCAAAATCAGCAAATTTACAAGCGATGTTAGAGCGATGAGAGCGCCGGAATCGGCGCTTTTTACAAGGACGTTTTGAATCGTGATCTTATGGCCCAGATCAACGCTTGCGTTGATAAACATAATCGCCAAAAACGGCAAAAATCCGTTGATTTTTAGTAAAGATTTCAAGCTATCTCCTTTAAAAACGGGATTTTATCTCACGGAAGTTAACGGACGCAAATTTAAGGCGGCTTCGCTACAATTACGCAAAAATTAAAGGAAAAATATGAAAGTGCAAATCACAAATCATGACGTCGATAACCTCAATAAATTTATGCTGCTTTACAGCAAAAAGGCGCGCAAGCAGCGCCTAATCAGCACCTACGCCATACCGTTTGAGTTTTTGCTCATGGGCATCATCATCGACGGGCTTTTAAAAACGGCGCCGATTGCGAGCGTGGCGTCGGTTATTTTGGGTGCGGCGTGGCTTATTTTTTATCCGAAATTTTACCGCCGCATGCTAAGAAAACATCTCTCTGCCGCCAAACTCGCGCAAGACTCGAGCACGGAGATGAGCTTCGTCGCGGACGGCGAGACGATCTCGTTTTCAAAAGGCGAGCCGCGTGCAAGCGAGAAATTTACCGCGCGCTCGCTAAATCGAATCGCTGCGGGCAGTGAGAATTTTTTCTTGGCGTTTGATCGCGGCTTTCACATCGTCCTTCCCAAAAACGCCGAGACGGACGCTGCGGTGCAGCAGCTCGCGAGTCTGCGCGGCTTGCAGATCGAGCCCGTGGATATGGATGTTGCAATTTAGAGCTTTGCTTTTAAATTTACGGCTCGTAAAATTCGCGATATAAATTTAAAATTCTAGAATTTCGCCTTTGGAATTCGGGTTGCAGCGGCGTTTATTTGTAAAATTCCATTTAAATTTTTGTTCGTGATATCGTAATCTTGGGGCGGGAAGGGGGCTTGAATTGCGAGGTCGCTCCCCTTCCCGCCCCAAACCCCGCCCATCCCCCGACGACGCTAGCGGTGCAGGCTGCGCCTG
>CAUUQJ010000094.1:0-5888 GCA_963547085.1 uncultured Campylobacter sp.
TATTTTGCAGGCGTCGTCCATAAATTTTTATTCCAAAGCTCCGCGCCTGAAATTCCTTTAATCCTAATCCAAGTGATAAGTTCTAAAATTTCAGATAAAAGGATTACCGTAAGTGCGGTATAGCGGGCAGGAGCGCTGCCATACCACGACTTATCGACGTGGAGTATTTCAAGAAGCTTAAGAAGCGCTTCCCAAATTAAAGTTATCACGGCGCAAATATAAAAAATTTTGCTTCCGCTTGCCTTGCCGAGCAAGTATAGTGTGGCGACCCGCTTCCAAAGAACGATGAGTGCCAGCATAATATTTGCGGTGCTCCAAAGAGCTATGATTTGAGATTTTCCGATCTCGGATAGATGCTCCAAGCTCGCATAAAGCGCACCCATTGCGCAATAAAAGGCTCCTTCGAAGGAGCTGCCGTTTTGCTGCAGAGCGTAATCCCAGATATCAAGACCGGTATAATTTAGCGAATAAAATAGCATCGCGCCCAGCAAGGCGGCATATATCACGTAGGCAAAAAACATAGCGCGATACGCGTTAAAGACTTTGCTAGCGGAGATATCGGAGATTATTTTGGTTGCCGAAAGCTTAAAGCTCATCGAAGTAAAAATCACGGCGACGATTGCGGCTGCGGTGGCGAAAAAACCGATCATCGTAATGCCATGTAAAAGCTCACAACAAGCCCAAATGATCAGATAACAGCAGATCGATAAGATGCTAGAGGTTATGCCGCGAAATTTTATGGCGCTTAAAGTATCACGCTTCATTTTTTGCCTTTAGATTTTTAAAATTTTATGGCGGATTATACTTGCGGGGTTTGAAATTTAGATAAATTTTAGGGCGCGAGTGGAATTTAAATAGAGCAAAATCTGAATTAAATTTAATCTTTTGGTTTTGAATGAGGATTGTTCCAGGCGAATAGGCACTAGAAGCTGAATTTTAAAATAAGTGTTCATTTATGAAAAAGTGAGCATTCAAGCTAAAATTGAAATTTTGCCAGGAAGGCTTGTCGTAGCACAATACTCAAATCGCGACGAGTTAAAAGCGCAGCATATGCGCGGCAACTACAAAGTTCGCGAAAGTCCTCACATAGCGTAATCCGGCTTTTAAATTTAAAAGCCGGAGTAAAATTTAGAGCAAATTTAAACTTATTTCACTTCAAAGGCAAAAGACGCGATGATCGTCTCTTCGTCACATTTCTTTGGATCCGAAAATGCGAGCTTATTTCTTGCTTTTAGTATCCAAGGACCCGGTTTTAGCGCCATAACCTCGATTTCGCCCTTATCGTCGGTCATACCATAAAATGCGCTCATATCTTCCAGAAATCCATCCGGCGCACCTTCAACCGCGGCATTTGCAAGCGGCTTGCCTTCAAATAGCACTTTAATTTTAAACGGCTTATTAGCTTTGAAATTTACCGGATTTTCTAAAGGTACGAGCTCGAGTCGCTCGCCCACGGGCTTAGTTATGAGATCGCCTGCTTGTGTGTTGATTACGCCCTTTGCGAGCATAGTGGCGCGACGGCAAAATTTAGCGTCTTTGATCGTATCTTTCGTGCCGCCCATATGCCATTTGCCGCTTTTATCCTCGGTCCAAAAGGTCGGTTTATATTGCCCGGTAATGATATAGACGCCTTCCGGCTGCTTTTCGCCCTCAAATTTATAGTTTTCGCTCGTGCGCTTTAGCTCGATTTTTTTGCCGTTTTTATCTATGACTACGGGGATTTCAAAATTATTCTCCCTCTGCTTATCGATCGGCTCGCACGTGGCAAATCCATCTCCAAATCCGATCTGAACCCTCAGTTTGTCGTCATTTTGACCCGCAAGCCAAAAATCATGCGCGCCTGCTACGCTAAATGCACCTAAAACTGCCAATGCAGCTAAACTTTTCCTCATTTTTCATCCTTTCTTTTAATAAAATTTACTAAATTTAAAAACTATATCTTACGCCGACGCCGAGCGTTCTGCCTTTGCCATAGGTGATCAAGACATTACTCGCTCTGTCGCGTATGTGCGAGAAATACTCTTTGTCGGTCAAATTTTTGACGTAAAAATACACGTCAAAGCCATCTTTTAGGTAGCCTACTTTTGCATCCGCCGTAAAATAGCTCTTTTGGGCTAGCTTATTTTGAGCATCGAAGTAGGTCTTGCCTATCATATTTCCGTCCAGTCTCGTATAAATTCCCATCGGAGCGTAGTACGACGCGCCCAAAGAGAGTTTATACTCGGGGTTTTTCTCGATTTTATTACCTTTATTATTAGTGCCGTCTTTGTTGATGTAATCTCCGTATTTGGTCTTTAGCAGACTTGCGGCTAAATTTATATCAAGCTCCTTGCTCGCTTTTGCGACGCCTTCGAATTCCACACCCATAGATTTTGATTTATCGGCGTTTGCGGTCGAGTAGATGTTGGGGTTATTGGGGTCGGTATAAAATATATGCGTGCCCTTGATGTCCATATAAAATAGCGCGGTAGAAAATCTAAAGCTCTCATACGAACCCTTTACACCGATCTCGTAGTCATCGCTCGTCTGTGCGTCAAATTTATTATCCTCTCTGCTGCCGCCGGTGGTGTAAAAATTAAAGCCGCCGGCTAGATAGCCCTTCGAATACATCGCATAAATATTTAGCTCGTCGGTGATATCGTATCCAAGTGCGATTTTTGGCAAAAACGTCCTAAATGTCGCTTTTTCGTCCATCGAAAACGCGGGCGCACCGGGATTGTGTCCCAGCTCGTATGAAAAGTAATCGACCTTTGTGTGTTTTCTGATCTGCTGATACCTGCCGCCAAGCGTAGCATCAAATTTGCTCGTGATCGGATAGATGATCTGACCGAATACCGATGCCGTCTGCGCGCGATTGACCGAAGGCCAATCCTCGACTATCGTCCTACCGCCGTCGCCGTATTGGTCGCCGATCGGGCCGAAGACTTGCTTTTCGTTTTCGTAATAAAGCCCGCCGACCCATTTGAAGCTTTGCTCGCCTACGCTACTAAATCTAAGCTCCTCGGAGAAGGTATCATTTTTAGAATTTAAAAATGTAATTAGCCCGTAGTGATCGGGGTCGAGATAGGTTATTTTACTACCGAAATCCTCGTCGTAAAGCCCGTCTTTTTTGGCTCTACGAAAGGTCGTAGCCGAGGTCGCGTCAAATTTGTCAAATTCATATTTTAGATCTAACGCTCCCGAGCTAGAGGTTTGCTTTACGCGGGCGGGAGTTTCTAAGTTTATATGTTTGGCTTCGCTTTTTGAGATATTGCCGAATCTCGATTTTGGGATAAAAAGCTCGTCGAGCGAGTTGTCCTGGCGGTGAAAAAGATCGCCGTAAATTTTAATCGTAAAACGATCGGTCGGCACTATCTTTAAATTTAGTCCGAAATTGTAATTTTTCTTGTCGTTGGCTTTATCGCCGTTTAGATCGTTGATGATCCAGCCGTCCTCTTTGGACGCCGAGCCGTTTAAGCCTAGAAATAGTTTATCATCAATCAGCGCGCCGCTAGTTTCAAAAAGACCTAGCATGTATTTGTGCGAGCCGTATTCGGCGCCGACGCTGCCGCTCCATTCGTTAGTCGGTTCTTTTAAAACGATATTAATGATGCCGCCAATTGAGTCTTTGCCGTAGATCGCACTGCTAGGACCTCGCAAAACCTCGACGTGATCAATATTTGTAACGGGGATATAGGCTGCGTCCTTGTTACTTTGTGCTACGCCGCCGACATAGACCGTAACGGGGTTGGAACTCGTATATATCGAAGGATTGAGTCCTCTAGTACTGATGCCTTCGTACATCCCGCCCACACCAGTAATGTTCGGCATAGTTTTTACTAGCTCCTCGACGTTTTTGACTTCTCGTTCTTGTAACTCAGTATCACTTACGACGCTGATACTTTGTGGCACATCCTTTAAATTTTCACTTATTTTGTTTGCGGTAACTTCTACTTCGCCGAGATTTACGCTTTGCTTAGTTTGCTCGTCGGCTATGGCTGGATTTGCGGCGCTCAATAAAAGTAGGGTAGCTACAGCTTCAGAGAGAGAGAGAGAGAGTAAAAACTTTCAAAATTTAACTCCTAAAATCTGATAAAATTTTCGCGTTATTATATCAGATGAGATAATCATTGTCAATACTACTGCAATATTAAATTAATGTAGAATATAAGCATGATTTATATTGAATTTAATGTTACAAATTTAGATACGAAATAGGGCGATACAATAAGCTTATTATAATTTAAATAAATACGTTCATAAAATTTATGGAAATGATGCAAAATTAATAAAAACAAAAAATTCATTTTTATAAATCGTTTACTACATATAAATCATTAATATTAAAATATATATCAGTAGTTCATCATTTTTCAATTTTTTAGAGCAAAGGCACTATAATTCTAAGTATTTTATATTGAAAACTATAATTTTCAAGTAAAAATTCAATACGAAATTAACATATAATTATATGAATAATTTCATGTATTTTTGACGCATTTGGTGTTTTATTAATGGTTTTTATTAGAAGAATTTTTACATAAATCTATATTCAATAACTTATCCGTGACTTCAAATGAAATCAGCAGGACGATGGTGTTTTTCTGTAAGAACCAAAATAGATGATATTTGAATTGGGTGGAAATGAAATTTTACTTATGTGAATAGTTTAAAATTTGAAATATGGGAAGCTATCGCGCCAAGATGAGCGCCCTCTTTTATTCAATAACCAGGCGCATTAGATACATATCCTCGCCGTCGATTACGCTGATTTCGGAGCTTTTGCAGCGCGGGCAAGAAAAGTCGTTTTGCGTCAAATCTCCGCTAAAACCGCAGTTTTTGCATTTTACGACGATCTCTTGGGTATGGATAATGAGATCCGCATTTTCACAGACGGTGCCTGCGCGAAAGACCTCATAGCAGTTTTGCAGATAATGCGCTTCTACGCCGCTTAGTCGCCCTATTTTTACGTGCAGTTCCTTTATCTGCGGACTTTTAGAACTAAATGTATCGTAAGATGCCTGCGGATTTGCATCCAAATTTTTATAAAAATCACCGTTTTTGCCGTTCGAGTCCGTATCCGCAACGCCCGTATTTTCGGTATTCTCGGTGCCTATGTCAGTATTCGCAGAATCAGTATTTTCATTGGCGGTATCGATGATGTCGCAACGATTTTTATCGCCCTGCTCGGCCGCGCCTTTTTTCTTTGCTTTTTCGGCGTTTAACGCCTTTTCACATAGCGCCACAAGATCCGCTACGATCGATAGTTCATGCATTTTTTCCTCTAAATTTTACGGCCGCGCCGTATTCTATACGAAATTTTGTTGTAAATTTAAAAATACGCCTGAAATTTAGGCTTAAATTTGCCGAATTTGCACGCAAATTTAACAAATCCTCGGCAGCAGCTCGCCTTTCGGAAGCTCCAGAAATCGCTGCGAGCCGTAGGCGTTTTGCAAAATCACTCGCCCTTTTGCCGCATGCGGAGTTTGAAATTGCCCCGCCCTATTTTCTGATGCCGCATCTATATCGTTTGCACCCGTAGATTCGTCCCGCGCACCAAGTTTAGGCGTCAAAGTGCCCTTAAATTCGCCTCTGCTGTGCCCTACTTCGCGCACCTCGCCGATGATTGCGGCATTTGCGTCAAATTCGCGCAGTATCTCAAGCGCTCTATCCGCCTCGGCATCATCTTCTACGATCGCTACGAAAGTGCCTTCGTTTGCAAGCTCGTACGGCTCGAAGCCCAGCAGTTCGCACACGCCCACCACTTCGTCGCTGATTTTAATATCCTCTTCGCGCACCAAAAATTCAAGCCCGCTGGAGCTTGCAAATTCGTTCAAAACCGCGCTGAGCCCGCCGCGCGTCGCATCTCGCATCGCTTGGATCTTCACGCCTTGCAAGATCAGCTTTTC
>CAUUQJ010000095.1:0-5839 GCA_963547085.1 uncultured Campylobacter sp.
GATAGGCTATATACTCAAATCTCCGATAAGCCTTTCGATGCGAAACTCATCTTTAGACCGGATTATGAGAGCCAATTTTGTAAGAAGTATAAGGATGATACCGGTAAATGCGAGGAATACATCGACGCAGCCGCAAATTCTCCTTACTTCAAAAAAGATCCGAATACCGGCAAGCTCGTATATATCGGTAGTGAGGCTAGAAAGCTTGAGAAATTCGACTTGAGCGGTAAATTGTATTTATCCGTTGTCAGGGCGAGAAATGCCGCTACTACCTCGGATAAAGTTGCCGATAGCGATAAGGGGAATAGCGCAGTTTACTCATGCCGATCCGTAACCGATTCCTTAAAAATTCCGTTTAAGATGAAGGACAAAACCGATTACACTATCGATAAGGAAGTGGATTTTAAAGGAAAAAGTATTTTAGAGCTAAACGATATAGAGATAGGAGATGCGTATCAGGGTCTTACATTTATGCTTAGCTATCGTCCGGATAATCAAGTTGCCTCAGGATCCGATTTAGATCAGTATATAAAAAACAAAGATTTAAATAACAGCGATCCTAAGGCTTATTATTCGGAGCTCAAGAAATGGGAGCTTAAAAAGCGATATGGATATTGCGAGACAGGTGAGAATTTTAGCTGGTGCAACACAAAACTAACTGCGGAGCAAAAGAAGGACATTTGGGAGAATAAAATACAACCGGAGCTGCAGAAGCTTGAAAATAATATAAAGGCTGCTAAAGATGAGTTCGGAATTCAAATGTCAAAAGACGGCTCGTTCCATATATGCGGTAGCGACAACTTTGTGCTTCGCCCTGCATATTTTAATGTAGATACAAAAGCGCTGAAGGATTCGGGCAAGTATAGTAAGATCGTAGATACCACTGCGAGTGGTGATATAACCAAAAAAGGTGATGGCACCAGCGTACTTAATCCTAATAATCTGCGCGTAGGCGGCGATTATACGCAAAACGCAGATATCTTGGCTCACGTAATATCGGCCAGAAGCTATAGTGACAACGGCGTACCTAACTACACAGCAGAAATCGGTGGCGATCTTGGCAATCAACGTTATCATCTGCGTAAAAGCTATGGCGCGGATTCTGATGATACTCAAGATATATCAACCAAGATCCGCGGTATTCAAACCTACTTGCGTCCGTTTATATCTAATGAATGCGCGGCTAATGTCGCTACTCAATCCTATTATGTAGATAGGAATGCTTCCACTACATTAAAACGTGGCGTTAAAGAAGATAGTTGTTATGGTGGTACTGCAGTGGAATATTCCGGTGCTAAATACAATGCCGAAACAGGCAAATATGAGATTGATCCGGAAGCTATCAAAAAAGGCTCTTTTGGCAAGAGCGATGATGTCTCGTGCGTATTAAATGGCACAAGCTCGAAATTCGACGCAGCATTTAGAAGAGTATGGGATAAAAACGCCATAAGCTTATGGGCAAATTTTAACGCTAGAAATATCGTAGAAGCAGGAGGCGTTGCGAAATTTGATAGCAAAGGTCATGTTCAAGGTGCATATCTTATGACTCAGTCTAGAAAAAATCCTGAGGCAAAAGATAAAAGCTATGCCGTCATCTATACTGAAACCATAGGTAAAGATGCCGATAAAATTTTTAATTACTATAATGTCGGCGATGTACTCGTAAATATCTATGATAATTCGTGGACGGATGCTTATTCCGATCAGACATACTCTAAGAAGTGGAATAGCGCTAAATGTATCATCAATTCATCTAGCAATACTCCTAATGCTAAAGGTATGATAGGCTGCGACGTAGGTATGAGGCTTGCTGCTAACAAAGATAAAGCTATAAACGACAATATTGTATTGCGCTATAAGCCGGATCGTATCAGAGTGTCGCTCGTAAGTCTTGATAATGGCATAACAAGTGGCGTAGGCGATAATAATATCACTGGCGGAATATCTGCGTATACATATTTCAACGCTCCGGACATCGAAAACGATGTCGTAGTATATGCTGACGAAAATTCTAGCCAGAATTTAGCGGTAACTAATCAGCTAAGCCAGCTGGCTATGCTTAAGGTTAATGCCGTAGCATATCTATCCGACAAGGTTTATAAGGATGTCATTGCTACGCTTTATGACGGATATAAAATGGAAATTGGCGACAAAGGTAAGGAGAAGCTTCAAGCCGTGTGCGGATTTGCAAGCGATCTTGACTTCGCGCTAGATTTCGGATTTGATTGCGCTAGCAATAGTGCCGACGGACGTTGCTCCACAGCCACCGCTAGCAGTACAAGTGGAGCTACAAATTACGTGCCATATCCTGATAAACCTACTGTCAAATACGAGATTCCTAGCGATACACAGTATTTTGCTAAGGATTCCAGCGTATGTTTAGGCTCTACCGGATATGATAGCAGATGCTATAAGTATAACGTAAGAAGCAGCAAGGGTTCTTCTAAAACTGATGAGATGCCAGACTGGGAGGAAGCCGCTTCTAGCGGTGATGCTGGTTATGGCTTACCTATACCGCTTAAAATAGCTCTTAATTACTACTCTGATGCTTCATTAAGAGGCGGGCTTATCAATAGACCGCAAGGCGGTACAGGAATTAATTATGACTCGAAGTCAAATGAATTCAGAATTTTAGCGCAAGGATTTAGAGAAGGACAAACTCCCGACTCGACCGTGTATTTCAATTTTGCTAGGATGCATAAAACCCCTAGCACCCCGGTGCTTATCTACGCTAGTGACTTTGATATTCAAGACGGAACCGCTCTTAAGACCTTTGGAAAGTTTTGGCCATCGAAATTCGATAGCTCATACAAAGCTATCTCTGATACCGACTCTGAGGACTACAATAAAACCGATATAAAGCTGTCTAAGGAAGATTTCGATGTCTTTATTACTAGAAAGGTTAGCGAGACCAGAGCTGCAAGTAAGGCTGCTTATATAGCCGCTGCTAATTCTAATAGCAAAACTTACGCAACCGGCAAGACCGTTACAGATTATAGTGACAATGTAGGCACTTACGCCCTATTTGTCTATGGTACATCGTACGATAAAAGTTTGGGAGCTATAGTGCAGCAAGCTACTACTGGGACTCCAATATCTGTTCCTATTTATACGCAGATTTATTGTGGTAGAACCGATATGTGTTCTAATATGCCTGCGCCTAATGAAAATCTTGCCTATGAAGCCCCAGTTGTGATTGATTCCTCGAATAATGTTAAAGCTTCGAATATATTTACTGTACTAGCGGCTGAAGATCGTAGCTTGATTGATTTTACGAAGTTTGTAGTAAATACAAAGACTACTTTAAAAGATATAGGTGCAGAGTTTGTAAGCGCCTATGACAGTCTGGCTAAGGAAGGCGACGTAGAAGTAAATATTAGAAGAGAAAAAAAAGTAAAAAAGGGTAAAGAGAATATAACTATCAGCAGTAACGCGGCCGGTCATGCTACAATACGTATCATTACTAATCCATGGCTTATTCATACTCCAGCCTTAAATGATAAGACTATGTTTACTGCAAATGATGGAGGAGCCTACTCTAAAAAGTATCCAGGCGTACGACAGTATTATAATCCTCTTCGTGTACATATAAAGCAGTCTAAACCTACGGTCTGGGGCGGTGAAGGTCAGGTTAAATCGGGCATAGCGGATGACGTAGGGTCGTTTGCCGGTGGTAGCTCGTCAGACAATAGTACTAGCGATACTTCGACTAGAATTCTAGATTCTGGCGATGTTCGCGATATTTACAATCAAAAGACCGATTGGTAGTATCTGCGTAAGCTCGTAGCATAAAGGCTAGCCTCCTGGCTAGCCTTTTTTTATGGGCGGAATTTTGGTTTTATTAGTAGCGGATCTTTTAAAATCCTACATTTCAATACAGCCGCAAAAATCAATTAGGAAAAACTACGCTCAATCCTCATCCTAAAATCCTACCGTGACAAAGCGCATTGCCAATAATGCTTAAAAGCATATCACTCAAAGCCGCATTATATCCCTCCTCTATCCCCCAAAATTCCAATCCGCCTAGAGCTACCGTATAAATTTCGCCTCATAAATTCCATTCCTCCATTAGCCTATTTACCCGTTTTTAAATGAAATTTCGGCACAATGCGGCTTAAAATTTTACCAGGAAAAGCCACTTGAAAACAAAAAATATCAGAAATTTCAGCATCATCGCACATATCGACCATGGCAAATCCACGCTCGCAGACCGTCTGATTAGCGAGTGCAACGCCGTCGAGGCGCGCCAGATGAGCAGCCAGATCATGGATACGATGGATATCGAAAAAGAGCGCGGCATCACGATCAAGGCGCAGTCCGTGCGGCTCGAGTACGAGCTTGGCGGCGAGAAATACGTTTTAAATTTGATTGACACTCCGGGCCACGTGGATTTTAGCTACGAGGTCTCGCGTTCGCTGGCTAGCTGTGAGGGGGCGATACTCGTCGTGGACGCGAGCCAGGGCGTGCAGGCGCAGACGATCGCAAACGTCTATATCGCGCTACAGCACAACCTCGAGATCATCCCCGTGCTTAACAAAATCGATCTGCCCGCCGCCGATCCGCAGCGCGTAAAAGAGGAGATCGAACACGTCATCGGGCTTGATTGTAGCAGTGCGATCGAGGTCAGCGCCAAAACGGGCGCGGGCATCAAGGAGCTTTTAGAGGCGATAATCACTCGCATCCCCGCACCCAAAACGGACGACGACGCGCCGCTTAAGGCGCTCATCTACGACAGCTGGTTTGATAACTACCTAGGCGCGCTCGCGCTCGCGAGGCTCTACGACGGCGTTCTGAAAAAGGGCGACGAGGTCTATATCATGGGTAGCGAGAACCGCCACGAGGTGCTCGATCTGATGTATCCCAACCCGCTCGCGCCCGCCAAAACTCGCGAACTTAGCAGCGGCGAAGTGGGCATCGTAGTAATGGGGCTAAAAAACGTTGCCGACGTGCAGGTGGGCGATACGATCACGCTTTTTAAAAATCGCGCCGCCGCTCCCGTGGGCGGTTTTGAGAAGGCCAAGCCCTTCGTTTTTGCGGGCATCTATCCCGTGCAGACCGATAAATTTGAAGATCTGCGCGACGCTTTGGATAAGCTGAGCTTAAACGACAGCTCGCTTAGCTACGAGCCTGAAACGTCGCTCGCGCTAGGATTCGGCTTTCGCGTCGGGTTTTTGGGGCTACTGCATATGGAGGTCGTGAAGGAGCGGCTCGAGCGCGAGTTTGATCTCGATCTCATCGCCACGGCGCCGACCGTCACATACGCCGTGTATCTCACGGACGGCTCGTGCGTGCGGATACACAGCCCCAGCGAGCTTCCAGCGCCAAATTTCATCGAGCGCATTGAGGAGCCCTACGTCAGGGCGACCATCATCACCCCGAGCGAGTTTTTAGGCAATCTCATCAGCCTTTTAAATTTGCGCCGCGGCATCCAAACCAAGATGGACTACATCACGCCGGAGCGCGTCCTGCTCGAATACGACGTGCCGACAAACGAGATCATAATGGACTTTTACGACAAGCTCAAGTCCTGCACCAAGGGCTATGCGAGCTTTGATTACGAGCCGATCGATTACAGGCGCGGCGATCTCGTAAAGCTCGACATCCGCGTCGCCGGCGAAGCGGTCGATGCGCTCTCGATCATCGTGCCCGCCTCAAAGGCCGAATCCAAAGGGCGAGATCTCGTCAAAGCGATGAAGGAAATCGTGCCGCGGCAGCTTTTTGAAGTCGCGATCCAGGCAAGCATCGGCAACAAGATCATCGCGCGCGAAAACGTCCGCGCCATGGGCAAAAACGTGACCGCCAAGTGCTACGGCGGCGACATCACGCGCAAGCGCAAGCT
>CAUUQJ010000096.1:0-5762 GCA_963547085.1 uncultured Campylobacter sp.
TGGACGCGGCAGAGCAGCTGCGCCAGATGAGCGAATCAAAGCGCGAAATAGAGGCTAAATTTGGCATCCCTTGCAGCGCCTTTGCCTATCCGTTCGGCTTTTACGACGAGATTAGCGTGCGCTGCGCGCGAGAGGCGGGCTTTAGCTGTGCCGTTACGACGCAAAACGACGTGTTGCGCCCACACTACTCAAATTTTGAAATTCCGCGCATCATAGTTAGCGGCAGGCAGGGGCTTTTTAGCTTCATTTTGAAGATGAAAAAGGGCAGAAATAGATGAAAATCGCCTATCTTTGCTGCTCCAGATTTTACGGCGGTGTCGAAAAGATCGTGATCGACTCGCTAAATGAGCTTTGCAAAAGCGAGCACGCGGCGCTAATCGTGCCTGCTAGATGCGAGTTTTTGCAGCGTCTGGATGCGCGCGTGCAAATTTATGAGTACAAAAGCCGCGACAAGCGCTACAATCCGTTTTTGTTCGCTGAAATTTATCGGTTTTTACGCTCGGGCGGATTTGAAATTTTGCATTCGCACGGCGCTAAAGCCGCGCAGATCGGCTTCGTGGTCGAAAAATTTTTAAATCTTAAGCTCGTTGCGACCAAACACAACGATCGCAAGGCGCCCGTTTTCGATCGCGTGCGAAACGTCATCGCAGCCTCTCGCAAGGTCGCAACCACGATAAATCACGCCGCGAAGGTGATATATTTCGGCATAGAGCCGCGGCGGGAGTTTGTAAATCATGAAATTCTCGCGCGCTGCAAGGACGCGGAGGGCGCTGCAAACGTGGCGCCGAAGGAAACAAAGGATGCGTGCGACGGCTCGGCTTTAGCTGCGGACACGTCGCAAAATATGACCGGCGTTGCATTTGCGTCGCAAGATACGCTTAGCGGGGCGCGCGTGTCGCAAGATACGCCTTTCGATGCAGACGTGTCGCAAAATAAGACCAGCAGCGTATTTGTATCGCAAAAAGGCGCAAACGCGACGGCGGAAAATTTTAAATTTAGCATCGTCGCGGTCGGCAGGCTCGATAAGATCAAGGGTTTTGATCTTTTGATCCGCGCCGCAAGCGAGCTGAAATTCGATTTCGAGCTTAAAATTTACGGTCAGGGCGGCGAGAGGCAAAATTTGCAAAATTTAATCGATTCGCTAAATTTACGGGACCACGTGCGGCTGTGCGGCTTTTGCGATGATGTCGCGGCTGCGCTTGCCGCGGCGCACCTGCACGTCATCAGCTCGCGCAAGGAGGGCTTTCCAGTGATTTTGATCGAAGGTATTTTTTATTCGCCCGTGCTGATATCTACCCGCGTGGGCGGAATTTCGGAAATTTTAAGCGAGGAGTTTTTATGCGAGGCGGCGGCTCTGGGCGCCAAGATTGATGAAATTTACCGCGCTTACGGCAAATACGCCCGGGCTTTTGCGCAAAAACACGCCGTTCTTAAGCAAACTTTGACGCTGCAAAATTATATTAGCTCGCTTAAAAATTACTACGAGGAGCTGTTATGCGAAGCCTAAAGATCGTGCATTGCGGCATTTTCAACGAATACGACGACGGTAGTTTTTTCTACGGCATGGAGCGCAAGATCAGCCACGGGCTCGTTCGCGGCGGGCACTTCGTCTATGATTTTAGCTACCGCGATTGGGAGCGGAGCCTGCGTTTTTGCGGGCTGAAAAATAGCGGCTTAAAAAAGATGAACGCCAAACTCGTGCGTATCTGCGAAAATATCGGCGCCGATCTGCTTCTAATCGGCAAGGGCGAAAAGATCGGTCTTAGCACGCTGCAGGCGATAAAATCGGCGCTTCCTAAGATCAAAATCGCGATCTGGTACGTCGATCATCTGCAAGAAAAACGGGAATTTTTTGAAAAGCTAAGCTTCATCGACGTGTTTTTTTGGGCGAATGCGCTGAAGCTGCGCGATCTTTCGGCAAGATACGGCGCGAAATTCGCCTTTTTCCCAAACATCTCCGACGCGGCGTTTGATAGACGCCTAGACGCCGCTAAAACAACCGACGTGATCTACATAGCGCGTGATTATAAAGAGGACGTGAGGTATAAATTTGCGCTTTTGTTGCGCGATTTTTGCGAAAAAGAGGGGCTTGGGCTTAAAATTTTTGCAAGCCTCGGCGCGCCTGCCGTATTCGGAGATAAATTTCATCGCGAGATCGCGGCTGCTAAGATTGCGATAAATTTTAATCGCGACGACGAGCTTGAGTGTGCTCGCGCTCATAAATTACTCGGCGCGAGCGACCGCATGGCGCAGTTTTTAGGATGCGGCGTCTGCACTTTTAACCCCAAGATCGCTGGGTTTGAGCGGCTTTACGAGGATGGCTCGGAGATAGTTTATTTTGATGATCCTGCGGATTGCTTTTCAAAGATCAAACACCTTCTTTCTAACGGTGAATACGCGCGTATCGCGCAGCGCGGCAGAGCTAAGACGCTAAAGATCGCAAACGCTGCCCGAGTGGCAAAATTTATGCTTGAGACGATTTTTGAAGAGAGCTTCGGCGCAGATCTAAAAAACATGGATGGCGGCAGCTGCGGTAAAGCAAGCGGCGAGGAATGCGGCAGTTCGCGAAAAGATGCGAGCGATAAAATTTGCGATGAGAAATGCAGCAGTGCGGACGGCGACAAAAAGTCCTTCGGTGCTCTAAACGGAAAAGATAAAAACAGGCGGGGCGATTTTTACAGCGAGCCCTACGAGTGGCGCGAGTTCGTCTATAAAAATGGAGAGAAATTCAGATGATTTATTTTGCGGCTTTTCTGATCTTTGCCGCCGCGGTGGGCGTTTCGCTGCGGTATAACTGGTGGCGGATTCCGCAGGGCTGGCATAAGGCGCGGGTGCTGATGTATCATAGCGTAGAGGAGCATAAGGGCGATAAATTCGACAAATGGCGGCTGAAGCCTGCCGATTTTGAAAGACAGATCGCGTGGCTTGCGAAAAACGGCTTTAAGAGCTTTAAGCTTAGCGAGCTTATCGCGCTAGAGCGGCTGCCTAAAAAGGCGGTTTGCATCACATTCGACGACGGGTTTGAAAATAATTTTACTAGCGCCTTTGAAATTTTAAAAAAATACGATTTTAAAGCGAGCATATTTTTAGTGCCGGATGCCGTGCAAAACGACTGGGAGCGCGCCAACACGACCCATCTTGCGCGGATGCTGAGCCAGGAGCAAATTTTAAAAATGCAAGCAAGCGGGCTGGTGGAGTTTGGCGCGCATACGATGCACCACGTAAATTTAGACCTTACCTACGCGAGCGATCCGAAGCTCGCAGCAGACGAGATCATCGCGTCCAAGGCTCGCGTAGCGCGTATTTGCGGGCAGCCTTGCGAGGTATTTGCCTACCCGTACGGTAAATTTAACGACGAAATTTTAAATATCGCCAGATTAAATTTCAAAGGCGCGGTGGTCGTCAAGCGCGGACTTTACGAGGCAGGCGACGACAAATACGCCGTAAAGCGTATCGGCATTTTGGGCACGGAGGGGTTTTTTGATTTTTGGCTGAAATTTACGAGGATAAGGAACAAACTATGATTAAAGCATCCGTTTATGCGATAGTGATGAATGAGGAGTGCCACATCGAGCGTATGCTGCGTAGCGTGACGGATTTTGCCGAGATCATAATCGTCGATAGCGGCAGCACCGATGCCACGCTGCAAATCGCGCGTAAATTTACCGATAAAATTTACCATCACGACTGGCAGGGCGAGGGGGTGCAGAAAAACTATGCGTTTTCGCTGTGCAGTAACGAATGGGTGCTCAATCTCGACGGCGATGAGGAGGTAAGTCCTGAGCTAAAGGGCGAGATAGAGGAGTTTATGAGCCAGAGCGATTACTCGGCGCTGGATATTAAATTTCATGAATACTCGCTAGGGCGCAAGTGCTCGGATCTAGTGCGCAAAAACACCCATATCCGCTTCTTTCGCAAGGAGTGCGGCGAGTATAAAAATATGGGGGTGCACGCGCAAATTTCGATCATAAAAGGCGCGGTGAAAAAGAGCAAATTTTGCATCAACCATTTTAGCGAAAAGCCGATCGCCGAGCTCGTTATGAAAAATAACAACTACTCCACGCTGCGCGCGCAGGGGGATTTTGAGAAGGGCAAAAAGCCGAGCCTTGCGAAGCTTTTGCTGATCTATCCGTTTGCGTTTTTTAAATCATACATTTTGCGCAGATCGCTTTTTGACGGGCGCAAGGGATTTATCACGGCAAACATTAACGCATTTTACGCGTTTTTAAAAGAGGCGAAACTTTATGAGAAGTATCTTAAAAAGGGCGAAGATTAATCGAAATGATAGAAAATTTTAGCTATCATTGGGACCTAAATTTAACGGCGAAAAGGGCGAAAAAAATGGACAAAAAAGTAGTAGCGGCACATAAAATTTCAGACGAAGAATATGAAAAAATTTTAAAAATTTTAGGTCGCGAGCCGAATCTGCTCGAGCTTGGGATTTTTAGCGCGATGTGGAGCGAGCACTGCAGCTACAAATCGAGCAAAAAATACTTAAGCGGCTTTCCGACCAAGGCGCCTTGGGTTATCCAAGGCCCCGGCGAAAACGCAGGCGTCATCGATATCGGCGGCGGCATGGCTGCGGTTTTTAAGATGGAAAGCCACAACCACCCTAGCTTTATCGAGCCTTTTCAGGGCGCTGCGACCGGCGTGGGCGGGATACTGCGAGATATCTTTACGATGGGCGCGCGCGTCGAAGCCAATATGAACTCTCTTCGCTTCGGCGAGGTGCGAGGAAGAAGCGAGAATGCGCGAAAACAGCGCTATCTGCTTAAGGGCGCGGTCGCCGGCATCGCTCACTACGGCAACTGCATGGGCATCCCTACTATCGGCGGCGAGACGACGTTCGACGCTAGCTTTGACGGCAACATTTTAGTTAATGCCTTTGCTCTGGGTATCGTTAAAAAGGATGAAATTTTCTACGGTAGGGCCGAAGGCGTGGGCAATAGCGTGATCTACGTAGGCTCCAAAACCGGGCGCGACGGGCTCGGAGGAGCCGTGATGGCGAGCGATAGCTTTAGCGAGGAGAACAAATCTCTGCGCCCGACCGTGCAAGTGGGCGATCCGTTCGCCGAAAAGCTGCTAATGGAAGCGTGCTTGGAGCTTTTTAAAACCGATTACGTCGTGGGTATCCAGGATATGGGCGCGGCGGGACTTACTTCAAGCAGCTTTGAGATGGCGGGGCGCAGCGGCAGCGGCATGAGGTTAAGCTTAGACAAGGTGCCGATGCGCGAAGCAGGGATGAGCCCGTATGAGCTGATGCTAAGCGAGAGTCAAGAGCGCATGCTGATATGCGCCAAAAAGGGCTGCGAAGAGAAAATCAAAGAAATTTTTGCCAAATGGGATCTTGATGCCGCCGTCATCGGCGAGGTAACGGATAGTGGCAAGATGGAGCTTTTTTGGCACGGCGAGCTGGCGGGCGTTATCCCGATCGAGCCTCTTAGCGAGGCAGCGCCCGTGCTGGATCGCCCGATAAAAGAGCCTGCATATATGGTGCAGATCGCGCGGCAAAATTTGTGCGGCTGCGGTGCAAGCGAGCGCGAGCTGGACGCGGCGTTTGATAAAATTTTTGAAGACCCCGAAGTGCTAAATAAATCCTACATCTACGATCAATACGACGCCAACGTAGGGCTAAACTCCGCCAAGCGTCCCGGCATGCTGGGTGCTGCGGTGCTGCGCGTTAAGCAAAACAGCGTAAAGCTCGCTATGGCTGCGGACTGCAACACGCGGATGAATTACGTCCATCCTCGCATAGGTGCGGC
>CAUUQJ010000097.1:0-5722 GCA_963547085.1 uncultured Campylobacter sp.
TCGTCGCCCGCTACGCAGATCTGCCCCTCTTGCTCGCTAAGAGCGCGAATGGTGGAAATTTCTACAAAGGGCATGTCGGCGGGGATGATAAAAATGCGCTCGCCTCTAAATGGCTTTAGCGCCGAATACAGCGCGCCCATCGGCGAAAATTCCTCAAATTCATCGTAGATTATAGGAAGCGGAGGGTTAAATTTAGAGGTTTTGGCGCAGGCGAAAACCCGCTCAAACTCGCGGCTTAAGCGCGAGAAAAGAAAGTGCGTCATGCTGGGATGCCCGCGAAATGGAAACAGCGTTTTGTCGCTGCCGAAACGCGAGCTTTTGCCGCCGCAGAGAATGACACAGGTTTTCATAGAAATTTCACCGGCTTTCATCGATTTTATCGCGGCGAAATTTTAAATTTGAAAGTAAAATTTGAAAGAAGCGCGGGCATATCAGTCTTTTTGCATATATTTAGCTTTGCCAAGGGCGTTGTTTGCGATGAACTGATAAAGGCTCGGCGCCTGAAGCTTGGCTAACTCGGGGTATTTGGCTTTAAGCGTCTTCCAGATGTCATAGACTCGCATACCGCTTGCGTAAAGCTTCATAATCTCGCTAAAATGCGGATCGTAAAGGCTCGGCTTTTTATACAGCGAGAGTTTGCGGTCGGTATCAAGCACCGCGTTTGTCTCGATAAAAGCGGCTAGATCGCGCTCGCTTACTTTTGCAAAATCCTTTTCGTATTGAGCTTTCATATGCTTTAAAATTTCTTTATTGCTAACGCCTTGGAAGTGCATTTTTTTGATCTCAAAGCGATACGCGTATAAGAAATCCTCGCTTTTTTTGGCGGTTGCGCGAAGTCTTGTTTTCTCATCTTTGAACGTCACGGAGATGAAGTGCGTAAGCCCTGCGGCTGTGACGGCGCTTTTAAACACTTCGTCCTCCTCGCCGATCTTTTTTAGGATCGCCTTGACGGTGTAGCCCTCGGCGATGAGATTTGAAATTTTATCTTTATAAGGTTTGTAGTCGAATCGCACGCGCCTAAAGCCCGTCTCGACGCTGATTTTTTTGTAGATCCTCGCATGCTCTCTAGATGTAAAATACCTCGATTTCAGCCCTTTACGGAGTTGTTCGGCAACCGCGGTAAAATCATCATAATCGGCGATAGACGCGATTAATTCCTTTTCGTTTACGACCCTGCCGTTAACGACCGCGATGGTAATGACCTTCATATTTTCTCCTTTGATTGGGCACAATTCTAACTTAAAACTATAAACTCAAATTTAATTATTTATTATCAAGGATTGCGGAGGATTTGCGTTTGCAAGGCAGAATTTTACGCGCTAAGATTTAGTATTTTGATTGATTTTTATATCTTTTTGCGCTTATTCTCACGCCGCTTTTTTATACTTTTTTGTGCAGAGATGAAGCGAGCTTGCAAAGATAAATTTTACCCGCAAACTTTAACTAAATTGCCCACGCAAGTTAGCTTTTTTTAAACGAAAAAAGCTTTTTGATCTTCGTAAGCCCAAGCTTCATACCACTATATTTCATCATCTTAGCCATATTTACCCACATTTCGCGCTCGTAGCACGGATGCGGGCAGTGGTGACAACGCGGCTTTTCGGTATGCGGGCAGGCACCAAGGCGCGCGTAGGCATAGCGTAGCATTCGCTCGCAGTCGCTACAGAGATGAAAGTGCGTCTGCACAAGCCCCTTATCGTCTTTGTAGTCATGAAGCACGGCACCGTCTTTTTTAAGCGCATCCGCATGCTTGCCATCGCAGTAAATTTGGATAAATTTCGTCACCGTGTTTACTTCGTAAATAAATTTTTCGCTAGTCATATTTGATCCTTTGGGCGGATTTTATCTAAAAGAGACAAAAATACTCTTGAGCGCGCTCAAGTTAGAATTTATAGAATTTTAAAATTCCGCGGAATTTCGCTTTATCTTTCGACCTTGTTGCTTAATAGAGTCGCGATGAAGCGTGTTTTGTCATTTGAGGCAAGCGCGATTTGCAAGCTCATCGTAAGCGGCACAGCCAAAAATAGCCCGCCGATACCAAGTACGAAGCCCCACAGCAGTAGCCCCGCAAGTACGCTGATCGTTGAAAGCCCGAGTCCTTGCCCTAAAAATCGCGGCTCGATAATATTTCCGATCGCTACGTTTACGACCAAATAGATTGCGATAGTCCAGATGCTAGAGCTTATATCCATCGTAGCTAGCGTCACGAAAAGCGTCGGAAAGACCGCTACGATCGAGCCTATCGTAGGAATGAAATTTAGCACGAAGGCTAAAATCCCCCATAGCGCGGCGTATGGAACACCAAGAGCCCACAGCCCGAGCCCGATGAGCGCACCGGTGCAAGCTGAAGCGATAGTTTTGATTAGCAGATATTTTTTGAGGCTGGAGGCAAATTTCTTCACGAAAGTGTGCGTAGCGCGGCTACTTTGCGAAAAATAGCGGATTTTTTCGTCTATTACGGAGCTTTCAAAGACCATAAATGAAACCATTATAAAAATGAAAAATCCCGTCGAAACTATCGAGCCTGTTTTGCGCAGTAGTGCAGATAGCTGCGCGGCGGCTTCGCTCGGATCGATGCCTAGGTTTGCGGCGTTAAGCTCTATGCCGAAGCGAGAGAGCTTCGCACTCACGCCTCCTAGCACCTCTTCGAATTTTGCTTGAAGCTCGGGCAGGCGCGCTGAAAATTCCTTGATCGCATCGAAGATGACCGCACCGAAAAACACTATAATCGCCACGAAGGCAAAGGTAATGATGAGGAAGCTAAAAACACGCCCGACGCGGATCTTTTGGACATAAAGCACCAGCGGCGAAACGAGCACCGTGATGAAAATAGCTAGCAAAAATGGCACGACGATAGCCTGCGCGGCTTTAAGACCAGCCAAGATGATTACGACGCAGGCAACCGACATCAAGGACATTTGAAGCTTCAAGGATTCTCCTAAATTTGACATTTTCGCAGAGCTTTTACGCGAAATTTTGATGAAAGGATTTTAACTAAAATTCCATAAATTTTAAGACGGAATTTTAAAATTTCATCGCAGAATTCTAAGATATGCGCAAATTCTTAGCGGGCGCAAGAAAAGTTAGAATTTTTTGCTAAAATTTTGTAAAATTTACATAAGCAGGATCAAAAATGAAACTTCCCAAACAGCTTTTAGATCGTTACGCCGTGGAGCGCCAAAGCGCGGGCGAGGCGCAGCGGACGGCGAATGAGATCGCCTTTGCGCCGGTGGTCTTTCAGGTCTCGCGACTGATGAAAAAATTTGAAATTTTAAGCGCGCTTAATGAGGCACGTGACGGGCTAAGCATAGAAGAGATCGCGAAGAAGCTCTCGCTTAGCGAATACGCCGTAAAGCTGCTTTTGGAAAGTTCGCTTAGCATCGGCACGGTGCTTCTGTGCGGCGAGAAATTTAGGCTCAGCAAGGCGGGGTATTTTCTGCTCACCGACGAGATGGTGGACGTTGATATGGACTTCATCCACGACGTGTGCTACGAGGGGCTCTTTAGGCTCGAAGAGACGCTAAAATCTGGCAAACCAGAGGGGCTAAAGGTTTTTGGGCAGTGGGCTACGATCTACGAGGCGCTTTCGCATCTGCCGCCGCATGTGCGCAAAAGCTGGCTCGCGTTTGATCATTTTTATTCGGATTTGGCGTTTGAGCCCGCGCTAAAGATCATTTTCTCGCGCAAGACGGATAAAATTTTAGACGTAGGCGGCAACACGGGGCGCTTTGCTAAGCGGTGCGTAGGCTACGACGAAAATGTGCGCGTCACGATAATGGATCTTGCGGGGCAAATTTCGATGATGAAAGACGCCGTCGCAGGCGCGCAGGGCGCAGGGCGCATAGACGGGCTTGCGGCCGATCTGCTAGATCCCGATACGCGCTTTCCGCGCGGCTTTGACGCGATCTGGCTCAGTCAGTTTTTAGACTGCTTCGGCGAAGAGCAGATCGTAAGCATCCTCTCGCGTGCAGCGGAGTCGATGAGCGAGCAGGCGCGGCTTTATATTTTGGAGCCGTTTTGGGACAGGCAGCGCTACGAAACCGCCGCGTATAGCATGACGCAGATCAGCGTGTATTTCGCCGCGATGGCAAACGGCAATAGCAAAATTTATCACTCGGACGATATGATTAAATTTGCTCAGCGCGCGGGGCTTAAAATTTCACGGATCTACGACGGGCTGGGCGTCGGACACACGCTGCTGTGCTGCGAAAGGACGCGCTGATGGACGCGCAAAGCTTAAGCGCGCGGCTAAATAAGCCGATTAAAATTTTGCTAGTGCTTTTTGGAATCGGAATTTTGGCAAATGTGGCGATGGAATTTTATGCGGAGAAAAAACGCGGCGAGCTAGAGCGAAATTTCTGCGAAAGCAAACAGGTGCGAGATGCGCTAGCGCGGATAAACGAGGGCGCGCCGCGCAGGATCGACGATGCTACGATTTTAAAAGGCGCCGCATGCGAAGAGGGTAGCTTCATATACGATTACACGCTAAATAGCTCGCCAAATTTAGACCTTAGCGCGCTGGACGCGGGCGATGCGGAAATTTTAAAAGAGATGCTGTTTGCCAAGGCAAAGGCCGGCTTTTGCAGCACGGAATTCTCGCAGCGTCTGCGGGAGCTCGGCAAAACGATGGTGTTAAATTACGAAATAGAGGGCTTGCCGCCAATACAGCTAAAGCTTGATAAAAATAGCTGCGAACGGTGAATTTTAAAACCAAAGCGAAGCATTTGATAGGCCGCCTTTTGTGTGGCGGCGCGTTGGCGGCTGGCACCTTTGTAAGCTTGCGAGCGAGCTTATACTTTGACGCAGAATTTTATTGCGAGCAGATCGCGGATAAAATTTAACAAGATTTTATCGCTGCAAACGTAGCGTAATAAATCATAAAATTCTGACTCAAAATCTACGATGCTGTTTCAAATAAAATTCCGCGTAATTTATAGAATTTCGCGTTAAAGCTTTACGTGGTGTTTGCGCTGCTGCACAGATATAATTCCGCGTGAAATAGTAAAATTTTAATGAAAAACACCACTGACAGAACCTAGCACGAAATTGGATCGCGGCTCAAAAAGGACTCGGCGCGTTTTAGCGCTTTGTGGTGACGAAATACACGCCGATCCGCGTCATGCTATACGCGGCGACGCGGTAAAAGCCAAGCAGAGATTTTAGCACATTGCTTTTGCACAGGCGAAATCAAAAGCGAAGCGGATAAATTTTAAGCGAATTCGGCGCGGGCGAGCAGGCAAAGGCTCGCACCACGCTAAATTTTAAATCCTGCACAAGCGCTACTTGCAGTCGCTAGGCTTAAATTCTACCCTTATAAATTCTTCGCCACTTTTTATCTTATAGCTCCATATCGCGCTGTTTATTAGCGGATGCATTACCTTCATCTGATTGCAAAAAATTTGCTTATTTTGGCTATCTATGACATTTTGTATCATGGTTTTTTGATCATTTCCGACACTGTCAAATTTCATCCCCATGCCGTCATTTAGCTCATAGTTATAGATAAAGCTGCCATCCTTGCACTCAGCACCCGTTAACGTGGTAATCTCGTCGACTCGCATCGGCGCACTCTTATTGATACCTTCCACAGCCGCTTTGAGTTGGACATTATCGCAGCTTGGTGCCGCAAAAAGCGCCGCGAAAGCAAACGGAAGCAATAAAAACTTTTTCATAATTCTCTCCTTAAAAAATTTAGTAATGATATAAAAATTAATATTAATCG
>CAUUQJ010000098.1:0-5719 GCA_963547085.1 uncultured Campylobacter sp.
GCCCATATATGGGACGAATGGGCTTTAAGCTGTGGTATTTCGTGCTACTGCGCTTTGTGGCGCCAGCCGCGATCGTAGTGATAGCGCTTAATCAGTTAAAAATTTTAAATTTTTAAATTTTGCAAAGCGGATGGATAACATAGATTTAAAATTTGGCGCTGAAGCAGTCTAAAAGCGACGGACAAAATTTCATAGCGAGCCTCACGGCGATCCGCGAGCGGCCATGGCGGCTGTCAAAAATCGCGCTTGGAATTTTATGTCTAGATAGGAGCATGCGGCGACCGCAATCAGCCTTCGGCGCGACCGCGCTAACCCGCGCGGCAACCTGCGCAAGACCGCGGCAAAGACGCCGTAGCACAGCCGCATCTGATCACGCTGCGGAATTTTAAAATTCTAAACCTAGACGGTCGGTGCGTAGCCGCCGCGACAGTTTATGACGTGGTCTATGCAATCTGCCGCAGAAGTGGCGCGTAAAATTTTGTGGTAGGCCGCACGGCATCGCGCTTGGAATTTTAAAATTTGTCGCTAAAGCGACGCGCAAGCCTGCGATCCGTCTAATAGACGACCGATCCGTCAGAACAGCGCAGGGATCGCACATTGCGGCTTGAAATTTTAAAATTTTACGCTCTGACGGCTCGGAGCGATAGGCAAAATTCCATAGCGAGCCTCACGGCGATCCGCGAGCGGCCATGGCGGCTGTCAAAAATCGCGCTTGGAATTTTATGTCTAGATAGGAGCATGCGGCGACCGCAATCAGCCTTCGGCGCGACCGCGATAACCTGCATGGCGATCGGTGCGCGCGGCAAAGACGCCGTAGCGCAGCCGCGTCTGATCACGCTATGGAATTTTAAAATTCCGTAGCTTTAAAATTTAAAAAATCGGAGCGAAAATGAACGATAAATTTAGCAAAATCGGCTTCATACTTGCCGTCGCAGGCGGGGCGGTGGGGCTTGGCAACGCATGGAAATTCCCCACTCTCGTGGGTCAAAACGGCGGCAGCGCCTTCGTGCTTTTATACCTCGCGCTCACGCTAGGCGTGGGCTTTAGCATATTTCTAGCGGAAATGGCGCTAGGCAGGCTAAGCGGGCGGGATCTGCCGAGCGCTTACGAGACGCTGGCGCCGCGCGGCGGACGCAAATGGCGCGCGGGAGGCATTTTCATCGCGGGCGGCATGCTGGTGCTGTCCTTTTACCTCGTCATCCTCGGCTGGGTGATCCGATACATATTTTTGGGCTTTTCTCCGCTGCCCGCAACCGCCGAGGAAGCGGGCGCCGTCTTTGACGATCTCATCTCGCATTCGCTAGTTACGAGTCTGGGCTTTTACGCGCTTGCGCTCGTGCTGACGCTCTCTGTCGTCGCGCGCGGCATCAAAAGCGGTATCGAGCGGCTAAACGTCGTGATGATGCCGCTTCTTTTCGTGCTGCTGCTCGCGATGCTTGCGTATGCGTGCACGATGCAGGGCTTCGGCGCGGCGGCGAAATTTCTTTTCTACCCCGACTTCGGCAAAATCACCGTTAGCTCCGTCCTCTCCGCGCTCGGGCTCGCGCTCTTTACCCTGTGCGTGGGCGTCGGCTGTATCGCGGCGTACGCGGCATCGCTTAGCGAGGGGGTGCGGCTCGTGCGAAGCTCGGTAAACATCGTATTTATCAACATCGCGATCGGGCTGATGATGGGGCTCATCGTCTTTACCTTCATCTTCGAATTCCGCGCCGATCCCGCGCAGGGTGCGGGGCTTGTGTTCGTCTCGCTCACTACGATGTTTGCAAAAATGGGGCTAGCGGGGCAGGTGCTTGAAATCGCGTTTTTCGTCTCGCTCTTTTTCGCGGGGATCACGAGCGCGGTTTCGATGATCGAGCCATTCGTCTTCTATCTCATCGGCAGATTTAAAATTTCGCGTCTGCGCGCAGTCTGCATCTCGGGGTGCGTCATAGCGGTGCTAGGCGCATGCTCGCTGCTATCGATGCACGCGGATTATGCGAGCAGGTTCAAGCTTTTCGGCGCGAGCTTTTTTGACTGCTTGGACTTCGTAAGCTCAAACGTCATGCTGCCCCTCGGCGCGCTAACCTCGGCGATATTCGTGGGCTTTGCGATGGATACGCAGCGCCTGCGCGGGCTTTTTGGCGCCGATATGGGCGAGCTGGGATTTAAAATTTGGTACTTTTCGCTGCGCTTCGTAGCGCCCGTCGCGATCATAATCATAATGGCAAATCTGCTGTTTTTCGGCGGGAAATAAAAGCGAGTGAAATAGATAGGAGCGAGCGAAATTTCACGCGATAAATCGCGCGGCAGATTTGCGCGGCGAAGCGGCACGCGGGGATCGCGAGACAATTTGCGACGTCTAAACTCGGCTAGATCGCGTGCTGCGATCCGCGAAATACCCGAGCAAAGGGCTTTGCGTAATGAAATTTCATGCGGTAAATCTTGCACAGTAAAATTAAAACGTAAAATTTTACGCCTCGTTTCGTAACAAAAAGGGTCCAAACGCGCCTCTAGATTTAAAATTTACGCATTGAAATTTCGCAATCCTCTCGGCAAAGCTTAAAAGCATTAAAATTTTACTACCCACCAGCATAACGAGCGTCGAAATGCGCCGTAAAGCAGCGGGCTTGCTTTTCAGGCGCGATGAAGATTTTGCGGGTGCGGCCTAAGCGGCTAGTGGCGCGCATTTGGGCCGAATAAACCGTTTTAAAGCCGCACACGATTTAAGCCGTCCCTAGCGCGCTAGCATTTACCCGCTTTTTTAAGCAGAGCGTTGCAGTCTTTGGAACTTTTCGTGCTATTTTTGGAGCTTTTTGTACCCTCTGCGCCGACGATTTTTGTGCAAAGCGCGTCAGAATCGACCACCAAAGCGGAAGTGAAGTAGCAGCGATAGATGTCGCCGTTTTTGCTTCTGACCTTATAGTGCACGGAATCGATCTCGCTTCGCACCGAATCGGGCACGACGGATAGGTTCGACTTCTCCACGCCGATCGCCATCTCGGCGCGATCTAAGAGCGTTGCCTCGCTAGTCATGGGCTTTTTGATGAAGCCGCAGCCTCCTAGCGCGCAAGCTACGATGCCGAGCGCAAGCGCAACGAGGAAATTTTTAGAAACCTTCATAGTTCTTCTTTAAAATAGATTTAATTATACGTTAGGGCCTTTTAAAATTTCTTAAAATGCAAGATCGGCGGCTGTTTAATTCTGACGAGAGACATTCGGCGGCTATAGTGGCGGCAAGTTGGGCGCAAATACGCTTAAGCTTAGCTACGGCAGGTACGGCGCCGATGCGGCGTGATTAAAATTTTAAAGCTTGGATTTTGCGCAAAGGATTTTAAATTTTAAAATTTTGCTTGCGCGCAGAAATTTTAAAATTTAGTTTAAGAAGGATTAAGCGCAGATCGGACGCGAGATAAAATTTCATATCGCTTTGAAATTACGACCGGCTATCGTGCGCAGCATTACAGATGCCGAGACTATGAGCGGCGTAAGTTTGAAGTGGAGGATATGTATGCCTTACGATGCAAGAGATCACAACGACTAGAAGCAGTGATCTTGCAAGCGCTCGTGCCGTCTTAAAGCGCAAGCTTGCGGTCGTGACATCGTGGGATCTGAAATTTAGAAATCAAATTTCAAAAACAGTGCAGCAGCGCCTGCTTTAAAACAGTCGCGGGACGGTATCTGCTCGGACTAATTAAAAAGCCGAACGGCCGTTTTATAAGCCGCGACTGTAGAGCGAGCAAAAAAAAGGGGGGGGCAGTATCCGTCCGCGCGACGAGTTGTAGATTTAAAACGATTGAGCGAACAAAGAAAAGCCGTATGGAGACATACCTGAGCAGCGTAAAGTTCAAATACCAAGTAGCTAGATGTGAAATTAAAGCGAGCGATTTCGCGCCGCAGTACCATAAAAAAAGCATGTGCTCTGCACGCAACTCTTATCCGGCGCAGCAAAATATGATATGTACCCGTAAAAGGGCGGTCAAAATTCTCGCGTCCACAGCGCGAAATTTAAACCGACAAGCGTGCGGCGCAAAGTAGCCGCCGCGGTGGGGGCGTAACAAGGCGTCTGCTCGGGAGCGTCGCGACGAGCTGCGACACTCGCCGCCTGCAAATTTAAAACGACTAGGCGAGCGGTAAATTTAATAAAATTTAGCCGTTCATTATCGATAGCAACTCGGTGTTGTCTTTGGTTTTTAGCATCTTGGCGTATAAAAATTTCAGCGCCTCGACGTCGTCCATCGTCGAGATAGCCGAGCGCAGCGCCCAGATCTTTTGCAGATTTTCGCTGCCTTGCAAAAGCTCCTCTTTGCGCGTGCCGGACTTGGTGATATTGATCGCGGGATAAATTCTACGGTCCGAGATGTTGCGATCGAGGATGATCTCGCTGTTGCCCGTGCCTTTGAACTCCTCGAAGATCACGTCATCCATTCGCGAGCCGGTCTCGATGAGCGCGGTAGCGACGATGGTAAGCGAGCCGCCGTTTTCGATATTTCGCGCCGCACCAAAGAAGCGCTTCGGTTTATGCAGGGCGTTTGCGTCCACGCCGCCGCTTAGGACTTTGCCGCTGCTAGGCGTGACGGTGTTGTAAGCGCGCGCAAGGCGAGTGATGCTATCAAGCAGGATGACGACGTCCTTGCCGTTTTCGACGGCGCGTTTTGCCTTTTCGATGACGAGCTCGGCGACGCGAACGTGGTTGAATGCGGGCTGATCGAAGGTCGAGCTAAACACCTCGCCGCGTACGCTACGCTCCATGTCGGTCACCTCCTCTGGGCGCTCGTCCACTAGCAGCACCAAAAGCTCGACCTCGGGGTGGTTGCGCGTAATGCCGTTGGCAAGCTCTTTCATAAGCTCCGTCTTACCGCTACGCGGAGGTGCCGTGATGAGCCCGCGCTGCCCCTTGCCGATCGGGGTGAAAAGATCGAGCACGCGACCGGTAAGGCGCATCGGGTCATATTCGAGCTTGAGCTTTTCGGTCGGAAAAAGCGGCGTGAGATTGTCAAATAGCGGGCGCTCTCTAGCCTCTTGGATCGATTTGTAATTGATCGCCTCGATCTTTAAGAGCGCGTAGTACTTCTCCTGATCCTTCGGCTCGCGCACCTGGCCGGTAACGATGTCGCCGACGCGAAGGGCGAATTTGCGGATCTGACTTAGACTCACGTAGGCGTCGTTGGCGCTGTCGCTTAAATTTGAATCTATGCCGCGCAAAAAGCCGTAACCCTCGGCGGTAACCTCCAAAATCCCCGTAAAAAGTATGAAGCCGCCCTGCTTCGTCTGCATGCGTAAAATTTCAAAAACGAGCGCTTGGCGGCGGAATTCTCGCGGGTTTTCGACGCCAAGTTCGTCTGCTATGGCGATGAGATTTTCAAGATCCATCGAGCGGAGCTCCTCGATCTGGTAGCCCTCGACGGGAACGTGCGTTTTAGCGTAAGTTTTTCTGCCGTTTTGATTAGAATTTGAAACGGCGGTCTGAGCGGAATTTTGATTTGTATTTTCCATTTGTCCTCTTAGAGTGTGAAGTTATTAAATTTGGTTTTAAAAAAGTTGCGAAATTTAAAATTTAGTTTTCTTTATAAGCACCGAACCTTAAAATTTTTTGTTGCCTTCTGCTGATGAGCTCGTCTATGCTAAGATCGTCTAGCTTGTGCAGCTCGGTTAAGACGTAGTTTCCAAGCGCTTTTATCGCGCCGTCTTTATCTCTGTGGGCGCCCGTTTTAGGCTCTTTGATCACGTCGTCGATCAAGCC
>CAUUQJ010000099.1:0-5686 GCA_963547085.1 uncultured Campylobacter sp.
AGCACGCCAAGATCCATTTCGCCAAGCTTTTTTATCTGCGTAGAAAGTCCGCTCGTACTTATCGTTTGGCGACGCGGCGCTATGGCGAGTCCGTCGTTTTCTTTTAAAATTTGCACGGCTTTGGCAACGTTGTCTAGGTTATTAAGCGGTTCGCCCATCCCCATATATACGACATTGACACGGCGCTCGTACGGGATCGCGTTCATTTTCTTGATGAGCCAAATTTGAGCCACGATCTCGCCTGGAGTTAAATTCCGTACGAAGCCACCTTTTGCTGTCAGGCAAAAGGTGCAGCCAATTTTACAACCCACTTGCGAACTTACGCAGATTGAGTAGCGCGCGTGTCTTACAACTTTTTCGTTTTCATCTCGCAGCTCATCCTTCATCGGTAGCAGGACACTTTCTATCGTCTTGCCATCTTTGAGAGCGAAAAGATATTTGATACTGCCATCACTACTTGTTTCGGATCTGACGCATTCAAGTGGATCTAAATAAAAATTTTGAGCTAAGCTTTGACGGATCTCTTTTGGTAGATTTAGCATTTGTGCGAAGTCGTCCACGTTCTTTTTGTAAATCCATTCGTAAATTTGCTTGGCTCTAAATTTTGGTTCGACGAAATTTTCAAGCTCTTTCATCGTAAAATCAAAGATATTTTTCAAATTAATGCCTTAGTTTTTAGATATTTAGTTAAATTTTCTTTTGCAGCGGCGTGATTTTTTAAAAAATCTGTGTGAGCGTTTGAATCGCAAAAATTCGTTGCACAAAAAATTCCGTAAGCGGGAATTTCAAATTTTTGTGCTACCTTAAGAACCGCAAAAAATTCCATATTTTCTAAAAAATAACCTCGCTCAAAGAATTTTAGCGCGGATTTTTTATCGGTCGTGATAAAATTTGAGCTATTAGTTATTGTTTCATATGAAACATCGGCAGAATTCCTAGCTAGAATTTCATAGTTAATTGGAGAGTATGAAAGTTCATAAAGCGCCGATATCTCACAGTTTGCAGCCGATCTGCTTTCATAAATTTTTAGAATTTTACCTTCTTTATATAGCCCTGCAGAACCCACGAAAATGATTTCACTCGGCAAGCTTTGCCTATTTTCGTATAAAAATTTAGTCAAATTTATGCTCATATCCATTAGCCCAACGCCCATAGGCAGGGCAAAATCAAAAATTTCATTTCGTCCGGCAGAGATTATCATTTACGCATTCACGCTTTCATTATTTTTCACCAATCATAGCAAAATGACGATAAATTTAAGGCTAAATTTTGAAATTTTTTCGTCGTAAAGTATCGGGTGAAATTAAAATCAATTTAAGCAAATATCTATGAGAGATGTACTCTTACCTTCCATAACGGAGTAGTGCAGGTGGTGGGTAGAAGATGAAAAAATATCATAAAAAAAGCTTATGATTTGGCTAAAACGAAGAAATTTTATCTAAGTAAAAATAATGCTTGCAAAAAAACTTGCAAGATAACGAAGGGCTGAAATAAAATTAATTGTTTGGTTGCTTTGGCGGCTAAGTTTCAACCCTGAGGTATAAACCCGACTAAATTTACAGTCTCACTTCAATGCCTTGCTCCTGCAGATATGCTTTTAGCGCCTTAATTTCGATTTCTCTGAAGTGAAAGATCGATGCTGCCAAGCATGCATCCGCGCCCGCTAAAAATGCGTCTTTGAAGTGCTCCATTTTGCCCGCACCGCCGCTTGCGATGACGGGGATGTCAAGCTCGCTAAAAATCCGCATCAAATTTAACTCAAAGCCGTTTTTAACGCCGTCGCAGTCCATCGACGTGAGTAAAATTTCGCCCGCGCCGCGCTCCTGCGCCTCTTTCGCCCAAGCAAGCGCATCCCTGCCGGTATCTAGCCTACCGCCGTTTATAAAAACGCTATAGCCGCAAGGTTCGTCGTTTCCAGTTAAAATTTCATCCTGCGCGCCGCGTAAAATTTCGCCGAAATTCCGCGCCTCACTGCCTAAATTTGTGTCTGGATTTTGCATGTCGCCGTGTAAATTTCCGGTTGAATTCCTCGCCGTGTCATATAAATCGCCGCGCGAAATTTCACTCGAATTTCGTTTCGCGTCGATCGCGACTACGACGCACTGCGAGCCGAATTTATTCGCTGCTTCATCTATCAAATTTGGATTTTTTATCGCGGCGGAGTTGAGGCTTATTTTGTCGCAGCCGACGTTTAGCAGGCGAGAGATGTCATCGATGGTGCGGATGCCGCCGCCCACGGTCAGCGGGATAAAAAGCTCGCGCGCGACCCGCTCTACGACGTCCACGATCGTATCGCGCCCCAGATGCGACGCCGTGATGTCGAGGAAGCACAGCTCGTCCGCACCCTCCTCGTTGTAGCGTTTGGCGACCTGCACCGGATCGCCCGCATCCACGAGACCTACAAAATTTACGCCCTTTACGACGCGTCCGTCTTTGACGTCGAGGCACGGGATGATCCGCTTTGCAAACTTGTTCACGGTGACCTTTCTTGGGTTAAATTTTATAATCTTAGCCAAATTTTACTTAATATAATGACTTTATAAGTAAAATTTGGCTAAACTCTTGCGATGATTAGGGCGAGAAAAGAGTTCGGGCAAAATTTTTTAAAAGACGAAGCCGTTTTAAGCAAGATCATCCAAGCGATTCCCGAGAGCGTGCAGAATGTCGTTGAGATCGGGGCTGGCTTAGGTGATTTAACTCGCAAGCTTTTGGAATTTTACAGATTAAAAAGTTTCGAGATAGATGAAGATTTATATCAAATTTTAAGCGCTAAATTTGCGCAGCAGATCGCTAGCGGCGAGCTTGAGCTCGTTTTGGGCGATGCTTTGCGGATTTGGCAGGAGCGGGGTCTTGAGCGCGGCGAATATTTTTTGGTCGCAAATTTGCCCTACTACGTCGCTACAAAGATGATTTTGCAGGCGATCGACGATGAGCTATGCGGCGGATTTTTGGTGATGATCCAAAAGGAGGTCGCTTTAAAATTCTGCGCTAGAGCAGGGCAGAGTGATTTTAGCGCCCTTTCGATCCTGGCCGATCTTGCGGGCGGCTGCGAGCTTCTGTTTGACGTTGAGCCCGACTGTTTCGAGCCCGCGCCGAAGGTAACTTCGTCGGTTGTGCGGCTATTAAAGCGCAGGAATTTTAGAGGCGTTCATTTTGCGTCGCATCCCGAAGCCGACATAAAAAATCGCGATACGAAGATGCGCGGCAAGCCGCAAAGCCCCGATGAATACGAGAGATTTAAAAGCTTTTTGCGCACGTGTTTCAGCGCGCCGCGAAAGACGCTCGTTAAAAATTTGAGCGCGAGATTTGATAGACGTTCGGTTGAAGAGATCTTTTTAGATTTGCAAATTCCGCCCGCGGTCCGGGCGCACGAGTTAAATTCCACCCTTTTTTTAGAAATTTTTAAAAATTTAAAGGCAAAAGATGGAAGAAAACAGAAATGAAAACGGCATCGAACGACTCAAAAAAAGCAATCGCTATAAAAAACGCAAGGAAAATCTAAAAAAATCTATCGCGAGCGAGGGCTCTGCGGGCGGCGCAGAATTCGGCGGCGAGCATGAAAACGGCTCTCGCAAAAATAAAGGCAAGAAAAACGAGCAAAATTCCGTTCGTTCAAAGGGTTCAAAAAACGGCTCTCGCAACGGATCAAATTCTACGGGAGGCTCGTCAAACGGCAGTTCAAACGTCGTGCATTCAAACGGCGCGAATGGTGCGCATTTCGGGGGTGCATACCCAAAAAACAACGAAAACGGCGCGGGCGGTTCAAATTTAAACCGCGACGGCCGTGCAAAGCCAAGCGGCAATAACGTAAAAAGCGCAAATTCTAGCTCTATAGAAGATACAAATTCTTCGGACTTGCAGAAAAAGAAAAAGCATAAAAAGCGCTCAAATATGCCAAAGAGCCTCACGGGCAACGAGCCGTGGCAAAAGGCGATGGAAGAGGCGATCGCGGAAAATAAGCTGATCCACGAGGAGCGCCTGCACCCGCTTAAAGACGCTAATCGCAGCGATGAGACGGTGCGTATCACGCCGCTTGGCGGACTGGGCGAGATCGGCGCGAATATGACCGTTTTTGAGACCAATACGAGTGCGATCATCGTCGATGTGGGCATGAGCTTTCCCGAGGAGAGCATGCTTGGCGTGGATATTTTGATCCCCGACTTCGATTATGTTCGCAAGATAAAAAACAAGATCAAGGGCATCATTATCACGCACGCGCACGAGGATCATATCGGCGCGATGCCATATTTTTTCAAAGAATTTCAATTTCCGATCTACGCTACGCCGCTTCCTTTGGGGATGATAAGCAATAAATTTGAAGAGCACGGCCTTAAAGCCGAGCGTAGCTACTTCCGCCCAGTACAGAAGCGTCAGCTCTACCAGATCGGCGATTTTGAAGTCGAGTTTATCCACATAACGCACTCGATTATCGATGCGAGTGCGCTTGCGATCACGACGAAGGCGGGCACGATCATACACACGGGCGATTTTAAGATCGATCACACGCCGATCGACGGCTATCCGACCGATCTGAACCGCCTTGCGTATTACGGCGATCGCGGCGTTATGCTTTTGATGAGCGATAGCACAAACTCGCACAAAGAGGGGATCACAAAGTCCGAAAGCTCGGTAGGAAAGACCTTTGATACGATATTTTCGAGCTGTAAGGGGCGAGTGATAATGAGCACCTTCAGCTCAAACATCCACCGCGTATATCAGGCTATAGAGCGCGGCGTAAAATACGGCCGCAAGGTTTGCGTCATCGGACGAAGTATGGAGCGAAATTTATTTACCGCGATGGAGCTTGGCTACGTAAATTTAGACAAAAAGATCTTCGTCGATGCCGATCAGGTCTCCAAATACCCGGATAATGAGGTTTTAATCGTAACCACCGGCTCTCAGGGCGAGACGATGAGCGCGCTGTATCGCATGGCGACAGACGAGCACAAATACATTAAAATCAAATCCACCGATCAAGTAATCATCAGCGCCAAGGCGATCCCCGGCAACGAAAGCAGCGTCTCGACCGTACTTAACTACCTGCTAAAAAGCGGCGCAAAGGTCGCGTATCAGGACTTCAGCGAGATACACGTAAGCGGGCATGCCTCGATCGAGGAACAAAAGCTTATGCTGCGCCTGATAAAGCCGAAATTTTTTCTACCCGTGCACGGCGAATACAACCACATCGTAAAGCACAAAGAGACCGCGATGGAATGCGGTATCGATGAGAAAAATATCTATCTGATGAACGACGGCGATCAGATGGAGGTTTGCGAAAAATATCTAAAGCGCGTCAAGACCGTCAAGACGGGCAAGGTGTTCATCGATAATCAGATCAACAAGCAGATCTCCGACGAGATCGTCAAGCACCGCCAAAATTTAGCCGATGCTGGCGTCGCGGTCATCATCGCGCAGATCGACAAAAACGAAAAGAGGCTCATCCAGACGCGCGTCATCACCTACGGGCTCGTCGCCGATAATCAAACGGCGCACTTTACCAAGGAGATGCAGGGCATCATCGAGCAGTTTTTAGCAAATTTAAAAGATGAGTTTTTACTCGATCACTGGGCGCTGGAGGGCAAAATTCGCCAGGCCGTGCGAAAGCATATCTTTAGAAAGATCAAAAAATATCCGACCATCGTGCCGGTGATTTATTTGATGTAAGCGCGGCTAAATTTAGCGCGCA
>CAUUQJ010000100.1:0-5664 GCA_963547085.1 uncultured Campylobacter sp.
CGCAATAACCCGCGCGATCGCGCAAAACTCATCGCGCCAATTCCGGCGCCAGCGTGAAATTTAATCGCGCAAAGCTGCGCACCTGCGTAAAATTTAATCTCGTGAAGCTGCACGTTTGCGTAAAATGCGTAAAATTACCGCGCTAACGCCGCACTGGCGCAAAATCGCCACCTATTTGAAAAGCTCGGTAGAAAGATACCTCTCGCCGGTATCGCAGAGGATCGTAACGATCACTTTGCCCTTGTTCTCGGGCTTGGCGGCGATCTGCGCGGCAGCATAAACATTCGCGCCGCTTGAAATGCCCACGAGCAGGCCCTCTTTTTGTGCCAGCTGTCTAGCTGCGGCGAACGCATCGTCGTTCTCAACGCTCAAAAAGCCGTCGATGACGCTTCTATCAAGATTATCAGGGATAAAATTTGCGCCGATGCCCTGAATTTTATGCCCGCCCGCACTGCCGCACGTAAGAAGTGGCGAGCTAGCAGGCTCCACGCCGTAGGCTTTTAGGTTTGGGTTTTTAGATTTTAAAAATTTCGCCGTACCGCTGAGCGTGCCGCCGGTACCAAATCCCGCGACTAAAATATCTACCTTACCGCCGCTTTGCTCCCAAATTTCAGGTCCAGTGCTTTGAAAATGCGCCTTTGGATTGCTTGGGTTATCAAACTGGCTCGGGATAAAGCTATTTGGAGTGCTCGCAGCCAGCTCATTTGCCCTATCTACCGCGCCTTTCATTCCGAATTTCGGGTCAGTCAGCTCGATTTTAGCGCCGAATGCGGCGATGAGCTTTTGGCGCTCAATACTCATCGAGCTTGGCATCGTTAGGATGAGCTTCATACCGAGCTTTGCTGCGATCATCGCAAGCCCCACGCCCGTATTTCCGCTGGTAGGCTCTATCAAAACGCTATTTTTATCGATTTTGCCCGAGCTTAGCGCGTCTTTTACAATCTGCCATGCGATGCGATCCTTGACCGAGTGGCTTGGATTTAAAAATTCCGCCTTAGCTAGGATGAGGGCATTTTTGCCAAACGTATTGATTCTAACTAACGGAGTATTGCCGATGAGCTCCGTAACATCGTTTGCTATTTTCATATTTTTCCTTTAAATGCTGAAATTTAAATACTGGACGCTTCGCGCCATCATCTCCTCGTAGCTGCTTAGAGGCTCGTTAAATATCTCTGCCAGCTTGACGTCAAATTTCTCAAAAAACGCCCGCAGTCCGGGATCACTCATCTGAATGCTAGTCATCCGCAGATCCTTTTCAAGAGCGGTAAAAATTTCACCGAAAGAAATCTCGCTAGCATCCCTGGCTAGGTGATAACCGCCGTTTTTACCTTTGATGCTACACACTAGCTTCTCGTTTCTAAGGGTATTTAGAATTTGCTCCAAATAATTCTTAGAAACTCCCGTACGCTCGGCGATCTCTTTTATACTTATCGGCGCTACTTCGCTAGCTTTGGCGATCTGCAAAATTGCAGCCAGCCCATAAACGCCCTTTGTGCTTAAAAGTGCCATTATTTCAGTGCCTCACTAAGATCGGAAATCAAATCGTTCGCGTCCTCTATACCCACGCTTAAGCGGATTAGACTCGCAGGCACGCCAGCGCGGTTTAGCTGCTCCTCGTTTAGCTGCGAATGCGTCGTGCTCGCAGGATGAGTGATGATCGACTTCGTATCGCCGATATTTGCTACGACGGAGAAAATTTTAACCTTACTAACCGCCTTTAGCGCTGTTTCTTCGCTATCTACGATGAAACTCATCAGACTGCTTGCATAGCCGTTTTTAAATTTTGCTTTGATTGCGGCATTAAACGGCGAGCTTGCAAGCCCCGGATAATTGACCTGCTTTACCTTCGGATGATTTTGTAAAAATTCTGCTATTTTTAGCGCGTTTTGCGAGTGTTTTTGCATCCGAAGCGGCAGTGTTTCAAGCCCCTGGATGAGCTGAAACGCGTTAAACGGCGATAGCGTCGCACCAATATCGCGAAGCAGGGACAAGCGAATCCTAAGCGTGTAAATATCAAAATTATCTACTAAATCCGCATAAACTAAGCCGTGATAGCTCTCATCAGGCTCGTTAAAATGTGCGTAACGCGGATTGCCTTTGAGTTTAGAATTTAATCCTTTGCCCGAAACGATCACACCTGCGATGCTAAGACCTTGCCCGCTTATGTATTTGCTAGCGCTGTGGATTACTACATCGGCGCCGTCATCAAGCGGATTGTAAAGCGCAGGGCTTGGGATCGTGTTATCCGCAATCGTTACTACGCCGTGCTTATTTGCGATTGTAGCGATTTTAGCGGTATTTGCAACTGAAATTTGAGGATTTGAAAGCGTCTCAAAAAAGATCGCTCTAGTCTTATCATCGATTAAACCTTCCAGATTATCTGCCGTTTCGGAGTCAAAAACCCTAGCTTCGATGCCAAAGCGCTTGATCGTGTGCGCCAAAAGCGTGGTCGCGCCGCCGTAAATTTTCTCGGCGATGATGATATTTTCGCCCGCTGCGGCTAAATTTGCTACCGCAAAAAATATTGCCGCCTGCCCACTAGAGACCGCGATTGCGGCTTTGCCGTTTTCCAGCGCCGCAAGTCGCGCCTCAAAAACATCAGTAGTAGGATTTGTCAAACGCCCATAAATCGGCCCTAGATCACGCAGCGCGAAGCGATCGGCGGCCTTTTTGCTCGTGCCAAAGTTAAACGCGGTGCTTTGATAAATGGGAACTGCCATTGTGCCGTAGCCGGCGACGGAGTCGTAACCGAAATGAGTTGCGAGGGTTTCTTTTTGCATTTTTGTCCTTTGTAAAAAATTTGGCGAATAATAGCTAAATTTTAAAATAAAGTCAAGTATTTTTATATGGTTTTAAAACGCCTATAATAACGGGATTTATAGAAAAAATATTATTAAAATATAGTTTTATAATATGCGTAATTTTGCCAAAATTTCGAATTTTGCTATAATGCGCGCTTTAATTAAGGAAAGATCATGCAAATCAAAGAAAAAGATGAGCGCGTTAAATATATCCGCGCATTAGAACGCTTCGTAAAATCCGCCGTAGCGCTGCTAAAGCGCGAGGATTTCGACGCAGAGCTTTTTGCGAAGCGAATAGCTAAAAACTATGAAATTTTATCTAAAGCGGCCGCTACGAATCTCGATAGCCCCTACACCAAGGCGCTTGAAAGCTTTGCCAAAAACGTCCTTGATGCTAGCGAGGCAGGGCAGACCAGCCATGCTGCGTTTAGATCGGCGCTACAGCATGAAGCAAACGCCTTGCAAAAGCTCAAAAATAATAAGAGTTACAAAAAAGATAAGCACAAAATCGATTTTTTAAAGGATTATTAGATGAAAACCGTGATTTTTGATATGGATGGCACCTTAATCGATACCTCGCGCGCGATCGAAATCAGCGTCAACAATACTCGCCGCGAGCTCTACGGCCTAGCGCCGCTACAAAAGAATTTCATCGTCCACACCATCAACGATCCAAGCAAAAACGCCTTTTTGGAATTTTACGGCAAAACCGAAGCGAGCGCCGAAGAGCTTGCTTTTTTCGAGAAGGAATTTGTAAGCAATTACCGCGATTTTGCCGTGCTTTACGAGGGTATCGAGGATCTTTTGCACTCATGCAAAAAAGCAGGATTTTTTCTCGCAGTCGCCTCCAATGCGCCTTCCTATACCCTAAGCGCGATCTTAGAAAAAACGGGCGTACGCAGGCTATTTGATTTGGTCGTAGGCGCGGACGAGCAGATGCCCTCAAAGCCTAACCCTGCGATGCTGCTACGCGTAATCGCACACTCACCGCACAAAAACGCGATTTTTTTGGGCGATAGCAAAAAAGATGAGTTAGCCGCACTCCGTGGCACGGAATTTTTACAAAATTTAGAATTTCAAGGCGGCAATAACGGCGAGAGCTTAAATGCTAGCCGCGACACGAGTAGAAAGAATTTCAGCGCTAGCGAGGGCTTAAACTCTTGCGGCGAAAATCTTAACGCGGATGAAAAAATCCGCCCTAACGACACAGATGCTGACGGGGCGGCAACGCTAAGCTTTAAAGGCGCTAAGATTTCCGCAAAAGCAGAAGCGACAAAGGAGGCACAAGCCGCGGCAGCGCGATGCTTTCAAGCAAACTTGGCAGATCTAAGAGGCGCAAAACTTGAGTATTTGCAGGTATGCTGGGGGTTTGGCGAGCCTAGCGAACTAAGTCGCAATGCCCTAAGCATCGCGCAAGCACGCGAAATCATCGGCGGAATTTAAAGCAGCCCGGCTTTTGAGGCATAGCTAAATTAAAAGTAGTATCGCAGCAAGGAAAATCACGCTTAACTCTTAAACGGAGCAAATTCCATCCTCGTGCGCAACGTAAGCGAGGTTAAATTTAAAAATAATCCTTGCGCAGAAAATTCCGCTAGCACGAGAAACTGGGATTTCATCTGCGCGAGTGGAATTTAAAATTTTAAAGTATCTTTTGCAATGCAGTATTTTATCTGCGTGAAAAATGAAATTCTATCTGTAAAAGGTGGCGGAATTTTAAAAATTTAAAGACGCCCTCTCGCGGCTTAATTTAAAATTTGCCTCGAAAGCCAGACTTAAAATTTAATGCCAAACGCGATTTTAGCATTCTACCGCGTCCATGAAATTTTAAATTCTCGCAAAGCGGCGGAATTTTAAAATTTAAAAAAGCCTGATGCGTGTTGCGCGTACGATTAGATTTTGCATAAGTAGAATTTATCCGCCGCTCAGAAATCAAAATTTTACCGCACAAGCAAAGCTAAAGTCCTCTCCTCCTGCGCGAAATTCAAGAATTTTATCGCTCAAACAAAGCGAAATTCTGTCCGCTCACAAGAAATCTAAAATTTCACTCGCGCCACAAAATTTTAAAATTTCCGCAAGAATCAAGCCGCTTATCTATAAAATTTAAAATTCCGCCTTCTGCAAAGCTTCGCGTTTAATCCGCCACGCGACCAAGATTAAATTTTTAAATTCCGCTCGCTCTGCCTATCTCGCAAACAAGTAAAATTTTAAAATTTATGAGATTCAAAGCCCAAAATCCCGCGCTTAAGCTTAAAATTTACTGCGCGCAAGCGCAAAATATGCGCAATCGCTCCTGTTTAAAAGCCCCGATAGTTTGCCGCGCCCTAACCTAAATTAAATTTTACATTTGCTATAATCGCGAAATTTTAAGGAAGGTAAATGGATATTTTTGAAAGCAGCCCAAGAGAGAAATTTTTTGAAATTTTATCCGCTGCAAGCCCTACTTTAGTGCAAAACGAAATCGAAGAAACTCTAATCCGCCTAATCGCCTGTGAGCGGCTCTGCGAAGCGCGCGGCATTAGCGAGCGCGAGATCGAAAGCTTCATCACGCAGCAGGATCTACAAGACGAGCTAAACGACAAATTTTTGCAAATGAGCGGGAATATCCTAAGCAACAACGAATAATGCAAGATCAAATCGATTTAATTATGAAAAGCTTCATCGCAGACTGCGGATATGAGCCCGCTAGCGAGATGTTTGATAGGCTAAGCCCCGGCAAAAAACTGCGCTCCAAGCTGCTGCTAAACATCGCGCAAAAAGATGAAAAATCGCTGCGTCTGTGCGCGATCATCGAGCTCATTCAAGCTGCGAGCCTGCTGCACGACGACGTCATCGACGAAAGCTCGGTGCGCCGCGGCAAACCCTC
>CAUUQJ010000101.1:0-5581 GCA_963547085.1 uncultured Campylobacter sp.
CATCAAAGCGGACTTGAGTGCGCGAAAAAATTCCCGTGGTATTTTCTGGACTCGTCGCGCTGCGCCACGAAGATAACGTATGATTTTTTCAGCGCGATGTTCGGCGGCGAGGCGCGGCTGGATAAGCTCGTGCGCGTCGTAAACGCCGTGGATATCTGGCTGAAGGAGCAGAGCGAGTTCGAGCTCGGCAAGGTCTGCCTCGGCATGGTCTCGGGCGCAAAAGAGATCAATAAAATTATGTTTGAGCGGGAGAGCAGGGATTATATCTTTTTCCTGTTAGAAAAAATTTTTAAATTTCAAGACGAGCCAGACGCTCACATCGCGCTAGATAGCGCGCTGCACGGCATAAAGAAAGAATTTTTTAAAATCGAGCGCGACGATACGCTAAGCAATCTCGTTTCGCATTTCATAGTCGCCCGCCTAAGCGCGCAAAAGCAGCGCTTTGCGATCAACTATCTAGGTAAAAAGGGCATTTTGACCTACAATATCGGCAACGTAAGCGTCATCGGCAACGACTTTTTGACGCAAAACCCCGATGTCGATTTTTTCATCGATGTAACAAGCAAAAAAACGCTCAGCTTCCGCGCCGACGGCAAGATCGACGTTAGCGAAATGGCAAAGCTGCTCCTGGGCGGCGGCGGGCACGTAAATGCAAGCGGCGGAATGTTTGCGGGCTTTAAGGACGCGAGCTCGTACGAAGCCGTAAAGGCGCAAATCGTGGATCTAATCGAGAAAAAAACTCAAATTTCAAAGGAAGAAAATGAAAACTAATGACGAAAAAATCGCCGAGCAGGACCTCATCTACGAGATCAATATCCTGCTTGACGCGATGCTGCTTTATGCGGGTATCAAGCGCGAGCGACTCGCCGATGCGGCGCAGCTGTATATCGAAAATATCGACACGGTGCTTGCGAACTCGGACACTAGCGGTGCAGACGAGGTGATCGCCGTTGTCGAGTTTTTGCGTAGCAAACACGCGGAACTATTCGAAAATAAGGGCTAGCTCGCGGAATTTTAAGCGAAATTTTGCGAGCTCGAATTTTACGAAGCGCAAACTATGCGGAGTAAAATTTCATTTAGCGCGAAAATTTATGGAGCGAAATCTGCGAGATAAAATTTTGCTAAATAGAATTTCAAAACGCAAAATACGGAATTTTGCGGGTTTAGATTTAAAATTTTAAAATTTAGCAGGCAGGCTTTGCAAATAAAATTTTATGGCATGGCGGCTACAGAATTTTGTTTTAAAATTTTATGCTGTCAAACAAGAGCAAAATTTCAAGGTCTGGAATTTACGCTAAGAAATTCCGCGCAATAGCAAATTTAAAATTTTAAGTGCATTTTGCAGCACGAAATTTTGCAAAAATTTTAGGCAACATGGGGCGGCTCTGCGTAAAATTCTAATCTAGGTTTCGCGAGGAATTTGCATCAAAACTCCGCGCGGAATTTTGTGCTTAACTAAGGTGCAAAATTTAAATATAAAGGCTAAATCTTTACTTGCCAGTGCGGCGCGAAGAGTGCGCAGATTGCGGAATTTTAAATTTAAAAGCACGATTCTGCCGTCTAAGATCAAAGAAATGGCGTGGCATCCAGGCTTGCCGATAATGACAAAGCTCGCTTTGAAAGGAAGGGAGAATTTTATCTGCAAAAGCGCAAAGATGGCATCTTAAGATACTTTTGTCATTTCTAAGAGAAAAAGATCCGCGTTGGAAGCTTTTAAGAAAGTGCGCTTGATAAAATATTATCGCTAGATATGGCGCAGGTGCGGTAACATCCGAATATGGCGAAATTAAACGAACACGGCGCTCTATCGTCGCAAAGCCAGGCATCGTAAAATAAAAAGCTTGGGCGGAGCGCTTAGAAACAAAATATCGCGAAATAAGACGCCTGCAAAGCAAGGTGCCTATAAGATGAAGCGTAGTAAAATAGAATAGAAAGCAACGTGTCGATAAAATAGACACCATGAAGCAGAATTTCGTAGCAGTAACGCAGAGCGCGAGTAAATTTTAAGCCGGCGGCGCGCTAAATTTTGAAATTTTATGAATTTAAAACTTTATGAAAGGATAGAAATGAAAAAGATTTTTTTGTTTGCATGTCTCATGCTTTTGGGCTCGCAGCTTTTCGGCGACGATAAGGTATATCGCCTAAGACTTGCTAGCACGTGGGAGGCAACTACGCCCGTTTTGGGCGCTGCTGCTGAGGATTTTAAAAACTATGCCGAAAGCCTTAGTGGTGGTAGGCTTCAGATCCGCATCGATACGCCGAGCAAGCACAAGGCAAGCTTTGGCGTATTCGACTTCGTCAAAAGCGGTCAATACGATCTAGGATATACTTCGCTTTATTATTATAAAGGCAAAGACGCCAAAACTATGCTCTGGACGGCGGTGCCTTTCGGTATGACTACTGATGAGCAGCACGCGTGGTATTACTATGGTGGTGGGCGAGAGCTTAACGATAAGATGTTCGCGCAATACGGCATGAAGACCTTTTTGATGGGATCTACCGGCATGCAAATGGGCGGCTGGTTTAAAAAAGAGATCAACTCGGTCGCAGATTTGCAAGGGCTTAAATTCCGCATACCAGGGCTAGGCGGAGAGGTGATGAGCAAGCTGGGTGCCACTATAAACACGGTGCCTACGGGCGAGCTATTTATGGCGTTAGAGATGGGCACGATCGACGCGGTCGAGTGGGTAAGCCCTGTCTATGATATGCCACTTGGATTTCACAAAGTGGCTAAATACTACTACACAGGCTGGCAAGAGCCTATGGGAGACTGCCAGCTGCTGGTAAATCAAAAGGCGCTAGAGAAGCTGCCTGCGGATCTTCAAGCGATCTTAGAGGCTGCGGCAAGACTTGCCGGAGAGAACTTCCAAAATAAGGGCTTTTACGAAAACGCTCGCATTTGGGCGGAGCTAAAAGCACAGTTTCCAGACGTGCAGGTGCGGGACTTCCCTGCGGACGTGATAGCCGCACTTAAAAAAGCAACGAATGAAATCTTAGACGAGGAGGCGGCGAAAGATCCGATGTTTAAAGAGATCTTAGACAGCCAGCGCGCGTTTTTGAAAATCGGCAGAGAATGGAATAAAATAAGCACCGTAGCCTACATAAATAACGTAAGCGGTATCGCGGGCGAAAGTGCAGCAAATCCAATCTCCGTAGGCTCTAGCGGTACGACAAACTCAGATTCTGCAAACAGCGGAAATCACAGCGCTGCAAGCGATTCTAACGCAACGGACGGCAAAAATTTAGGCGCGATAAAGTAAAGCGGGCGCTGCGAGCGATAAAAATAAGGTGCGATGAACAGATCTGGCACAATAAGTAGCTCAGGCGCGACAAGCGGCGAAAATTCTAACTACTTTTAATAAAGTAGATGGAATTCTGCCGCAGCAGCTTTGGCGCAATAACTTCAATATCAGAGCCTAGTTCATAAATCTCATCCGCAAACAAGGCAGAAGCTTTGGCACAATAACTTTAACATCGCAAGCGGCGCGATCTGGCGCAGCAAAGGGCTCCCACGTGAAATAGAACGCCAAAAACACGCGATGAAACAAAATTCTAAAAATTGTGAATTCCAAGCACGACGGAATTCGGAATTTTAAATCTAAAATTTTAAAATCAAAATTTATGGATTTAAAGCGTAGCGCAAGACTACTCCAACTATGCCATAAACCGGCATTTGCGACCATTAAGATTAAAAGCCGCGTCTAGCGTTTTAAAAAGCCTATGAGCCTTTTTGCATTTATATATTAAAATCACAAAAATCGCATTTGCGTTATTAAAATTGCAGCGCTACTTGGCAATATAGGCTAATTCGCATAAAATCAGCCTACGCGCGTTAAAATTTAATCAATAATGTAATTTGGCAAGATTTGTTGCGATAAAATGGCCTTATTATCATGCTCATCTTTAAAATTTACTCTATTGCGCCGCTTTTATTAAGACTAAATTTATTAGGATTTGTTAAATCACGAACGGCTGATCTCTTGCCGCCACATATTAACGCAATAGCAGATAAATTTCTAACCGCGCTCTTATCGATAGCGCAACTACGCAAAAAAAGCGTATTAATACCGCGAAATTTATTGAATTCTTGAAATTTTTGATCTTTAAAATATTACAAGACGGCTAGATCGCCAAAATTTCATATTATTTGAATTGATTGTTAAAAAGTAGATTCGGAAGCATAGCCCCCGAATCTACGGATAAAATTAAATTCTTAGAATTTAATCGGATGGTGGTGGAAGTCGTCGTAAACGACCTTGTTGGTCTGAAACTTAATGCGCTTAAGCTCGCGGATACGCAAAAATTCCTCTTCATCGATCTTTTTAATCTGAATCGCTGCCTTAAACGTAGGCGTTTTGGCGATTAGATCCCAGCCGCCGCTGGTTAGCTCGTTGCAGCAGCTCTCCCAGTAGTGATAAGACATCTGAATGATACCATCCATTATACACTCTGTGATGTCCGCCTTAATCGCGATATAGCCGTAGCGGCTCCACGCGACGATGAAATCGCCCTGCGAAATTCCATATCGTTCGGCGAGTTTCGGATTCATTTCCGCAATCGGTCCTATCGCATCGCCGCCTTGCTCGACGGTCTTAGAGCGCCTAGTCATCGCGCCTCCTGCGTACTCGTAAACCTTACGCGTAGTTAGAAGCTGGATTGGAAACTCCTCGTCGGTCTTCTCGTCCACGGAGCCCGCCATTACAGGATAATCTTTCGGCATATTCATACGCTTTGCGAATTCCTCTTTGGCGCTTTCGATCTTGCTCTTATCATCCACAAATAGAACTGGGACGAAATTTCCCTTGCCGTCCGGGGTAAAGAATTTTTTATCAAGATACAATGCAGGTCCGCCCATAGAATTCTCATCAGGGCACGGCCAGTGAAGTCCGTGGTATTTTTTGATACGGTAATAGCTCATTCCGCCGTAGTTGTGCGGAGCTACCCTGCGCACCTCTTCCCAAATCTGCTCTGGAGATTGGAATGTGAAATAATCCCCTAGTCCTAGGCGTCTGGCAAGCTCGCAGATGATAGCCCAGTCTTGTCTAGCTTGTCCCGGAGGGGCAACTACAATCTCGCTATGCTGTACGCGGCGCTCGGCGTTAGCATAAGTGCCCTCCTTCTCGCCGCTGCAAGCTCCGGGGAGCACGACATCTGCTTTGCGGCTCGTCTCGGTTAAGAAAATATCTTGGATCACATACATCTCTACCTGCGAAATCGCGCGCAAGAAGTGGTTTGCGTTCGGATCGGTCATAACCGGGTTTTCGCCCATCGTCCAGAAGAATTTTACCCTACCGTCAAGAATTGCGTCAGGCACTTCGGTTTTATGAATACCGATCTTGCCATTTAGATGACCTTTCGGCAAATTCCACTGGCGCTCAAACCAATCACGGGCACTCTCGTCGGTTACAGCTTTATAGCCGGTAAATACGTTAGGAAGCATTCCCATATCGCAGCAGCCTTGAACGTTTTCTTGTCCGCGGATCGGTAGATCGCCGCTTCCGAGCTCGCCTACGTTGCCCGTTACGAGCATTAAATTTGAAATATCACAAACCGCGCCCACGCCGTGGTTGAAGTGAGTTAC
>CAUUQJ010000102.1:0-5473 GCA_963547085.1 uncultured Campylobacter sp.
AAAAAATCACGTATGAGAAATTCCGCTTTATCTTTACGGCTTAAAATTTCGTACGGATTACACCGAGCAAAATCTCGTCACTGCGCGACGTAATCTTAAAATTTCAGCGGTGAGCTCGTAGCGATATTAAATTATGCTTCATTATTACGACTTAAATTCTATCACAAGCCCGCAGATTTAAAATTTTACTTCAAACGACGCCGTGAAATTCCTACCCTTGCCTAGGTAGATATCTCTCGGTGCCTGCGCCGCTCGCACTTAGCGGCGACGCTATTCTTTGCCGATAGCAATCCTCGCACAGGGCGCCTGCCACAGCGCGTAGAAAATAAAGCGCGCCGCCTGCTCGATCGCTGCCTCTAAAAATTTTAAGCGACCGCAAAATTTTAAAATTTAAAAGCAGCCTGCGATTAAGCCGATTTTTATAAATTTGGATTTGCTTTGTAGCGGCGCAATCTATCGAGTAAGGCGCAACCATAAGTTAAGCAGCTAACTTTACGTCAGCTGCTTAAACATTTCGATCTGCTCCTTCGTAAGCTCGATCAAATCATCGTTTGCGTATTTAAGCGATGTCTCCAGACTTGCGATGAGCTCCTTACGGACGAAGCTCACGCTAAAAAGCGTCGCCCAAAATCGCGCTCCGCTGCCAGTGCTCGGATCCTCCAAGACCGCTCTAATCGCAGCTACCGCAGCAGCATCGTCCGCTGCGCCTAGCACCTCGTCCACGAGCGGATATTCACCTACGCCATCACCCTCGTTTAACGAGCGCAAAAGCGGCTCAAGCGCCTCGTCGCAGGGATTATCACGCAAAAACTCCCGTACCGCGCGAAACTTTGCCGCGAGCTGATCCGAAAGCTGCGCAGGCATCGGCTGATGAAGTCTCAAAAAGTCTAATGCCGTTTGCTTGTCCATAAAATTCCTTTTAAATGATATGCGCGATTGTAGCTAATTTTGGATTGCAAAGAGATAAATTTACTCTAATTTATCAGCCACTTCCGTCATAAATTTTCAATGATCTTAAATAATTAGACAGTGATTTTGTAGTGGCTTTTAGGGGCGATTTTCGATGGGCTTTGCGCGGATTACAAAATAAAATTCCAAAATTTTATCCAAACAAAAAAGCCCCCGCGAAGTGCAGGGGCTTACAAGCTTGATCTATTTAGTCTGGCATAATTTAGCAAACCAAGAGGGATTATTCCTCGATCTTGCCGGTTTTGATGCGGCGCTCGTAGATTTCGCGCATCTCTCTGATGTCATTTTTGACCTCGAATACGCCGTGCCAATGCGAATAATCAGGTCCGCCCATTAGCGCACCTTGGCGCATTCTGCGACCCTCGTGGTGCCATGAAACATAGTAGATTCGCTGGAACGCATCCGCCCAAGGATCGTCTTTTAGAAGTTTCTTTTCCTTAAGCTCTTTTAGCATCTTAGTCGCTTCGTCGTTGTAAACGTTATATAGAAGTACCTGCTTATCGCCCACCTCAAAGAAATTATTCGTGTGGGTGCTTGCGTGGCACTCTTTGCAGACTTGCTTCATCTCCGCACGCGCTGCCTCAGGACCGTTTAGGTTACCCGCCAAAGGATTACCAATGTTTAACTTGCCGGTATTTAAAAACTCGCTTACCGCGGTCTCATTACCGCCGGTGCGTAGATTGCTCTTAGGCTGCCACAAATTCCACTTCAAGCGTTGAGATACATTGTGAGTGGAGTTTAGATCGCCCACACCGCCGCTAATATGGCAGGTCGCGCATGTAGGGGCGCGGTAGTCAGGAACTGCCCAAGTACCAGGAGCGCTGTCAAATTTCCACTCATTGCCTTCGGCGTTAAATACGTGTCCGTGCATTGAGTTGTTGTAAATTTCGATATCCGGATGATCAGGTCCTAAGTGGCAAGATGCGCAAGCAGCAGGCTTACGAGCTTCAGCAATCGAAAATTTATGACCCGAGTGGCATGATTTGCATCCGCCTACGCTACCGTCCGGATAAACCGTACCGATGCCGTAAACGGGCCAGGTCTCTTTGGTAGGCTTGTTATGCTCATCCATTTTAATGACGCTACCGTGGCATTGAGAGCAGCCGGTAATATCAGGCGCGTGTTTAAGATCAGGGATATCACGTCCTTCGTAGTGATACATTAGATCAACCATTCCTTTGTTGGCTTGCATCTGCATAGCGCCTCTTGCGTGACCGCTGTTTTCAAACTCTTTAACCTCGTTGCTGTGGCATTTGGCACAGGTTTTTGGGCTAACTAGCACCGAAATATGATTGTCTGTGTCTTTCGGATGCGGCTCTTTAGCTGCCATAGGGCTATCTGCTGGCTGCGAGTGGCAGTCGGTACAGCTAACGCCTACGTGAGCGTGGCGGCTCATCTTCCAATCCGCAACGACGCCCGGAGTTTTTTCGGCATGGCACTCGACGCAGCGTCTAGCTAGCGGCGTAAGCTGCCTATTTACCTTTAAATTCTTCGTAAGACTAACGTTTACAGAATTGCTTACGTTCGCGTCCGACGCGGACATATTCGCATGCTGCGCGGGCATTTCTGCGAATGCAAACGATGCGATACAGGCTATTAAAATAGCGACTTTTTTTAGCATTGCTTCTCCTTTACTTGGTTTTGTTATTTTCTCGGTTGTATTTATCCCAATATTTGGTAATCTCTATACCCATATTTTTGTGACCGACGTTTTCGTGGCACTGCACGCAGGTTTTGCCGGTAGTGCCCGCGAAATAATCCCTATGCGCGAGCCAAGCTTTATTTACTTGGTTATTCTGCTCTTTTAAATTTCGATGGCAGCTTAGACAGCCGCTTTCATAAACGAAATGATTTCGCTCCTTGCGTTTTTCTTGCCAGTCGATCTTATCGGCATCGGTAAAGACCGTTTTGTAGACATCATTTGCGGAGGTTAGAGCTTTAGTCCAAAGATACATAAAGGTATTTTCATGAGAAACGTGACAGGCGACGCAATCGGCTTTGAAGCCTTGCGGGTTATTGCCGCCGTGAACATCGTTGTGAAATGCGTTTGCCATCGGTTGCATCGTATGACAGGATACGCAGAATTTATCGGTGCCCGTAAGGTGAACCATCTCCGCAATCCCAAGAGAAAGTATCATTCCTATAAGCACACAAGCGCCCACGAGTAGCACAAGAGTTTTCTTTTTCATAGGTTTCCTTGATTTTAAAATTTCTTCGCAAAATTTTTAGTATTTGATAATTCGGAAAGCGGTATTTTATTATAAAAAGATTAAAAACCGCTTATTTTCTAGCCTTTTGTTAAAATTTATTAAATGAAGATAAAATTTTAAACTAAGTTTTTAGTTTAACGGAATATAATCCATTAAAATTTCAATACAAGGAGAGATCATGAAAACGATCCAAGCGGATGAAATTACCAAAGTAGTCAGCGAGCTTTGCAAAAAAGCCTGTTATCAAGTCACGCCCGATATGCGCGCGGCGTTTGAGAAAGCGCGCGAGAACGAGACTTCGCCTATCGGCAAGGATATCTTAGGTAAGCTCTTACAAAATGCCGATTTGGCGGCTAAAGAGGTCGCGCCGATCTGCCAAGATACCGGTATGACGGTAGTTTTTGTCGAACTCGGTCAGGACGTACATATCGAGGGCGGATATTTGGAGGATGCTATCAACGCAGGCGTCGCGGACGGCTACGTAGGCGGCTACCTACGTAAATCCGTGGTCGCAGAGCCACTTTTTGAGCGCAAAAACACTACGAACAATACTCCCGCGGTCATCAATACCCGCATCGTCCCAGGCGACAAACTTAAGATCAAAGTAGCCCCAAAGGGCTTTGGCAGTGAAAACAAATCGGTGCTAAAAATGCTCGTTCCCGCAGACGGTATCGAGGGGGTAAAAAAAGTATTTTTAGAGGCGGTCAAATACGCAGGCCCTAACGCTTGTCCTCCTATGGTCGTAGGCGTCGGTATCGGTGGCACGATGGATAAGGCGGCGCTTTTAGCCAAGCAAGCCGCGGTTCGCTCGATCGACAGCAGAAATCCCGACGAGCGTTACGCCAAGCTAGAGGATGAACTGCTGGAGATGGCGCGCGCTACGGGCGTCGGTCCGCAAGGTTTGGGCGGCATAAACACCGCTGTTAAGGTGAATGTAGAGTGGTATCCGACCCACATAGCGGGGCTTCCGGTCGCCGTTAATATCAACTGCCACGCGGCTCGCCATGCCGATGCCGAACTATAAGGAGGAAATCATGTCAGAAGTTAAAAGAATTACCGCACCTTTCGATAAAAGCGTAGTAAAAAGCTTAAAGGCGGGCGATAACGTCCTAATCAGCGGCACCATCATCGCAGCTCGCGATGCTGCGCACAAGGCTCTAACCGAAACTCTCGCTCGCGGCGAGAAGCTACCCGTAAACTTAGCCGGCGAGACGATATATTACCTGGGACCGACCCCTGCCAAACCGGGTCAGGCTATCGGCGCTGCAGGACCTACGACTAGCGGACGCATGGATAAATACACTCCGACGATGATAAACGAAGTGGGCATCAACGGCATGATCGGCAAGGGCTACCGCAGCGACGCCGTCGTAGAGGCGATGAAAAAATCGGGCTGCGTCTATATGGTCGCTATCGGGGGCGCCGGCGCGCTAATCAGCCAAAGTATCAAAAAATATGAAGTATTAGCCTATCCCGAGCTCGGTCCCGAGGCGGTTGCGAGACTTACGGTCGAGGATTTTCCGGCTATCGTAGCGATCGACAGCGAGGGCAATAACTTCTACGAAGTCGGACAGGCACCTTATAGAAAAATTTAAATTTTGCTAGCGGCGTCCGCGCGGCGCTTTTTGCGGTGCGAGCGCCCGTAAATTTATCGGCGTTCGCTCGGGTACCCTAAATTTCGCAGCATAATTTGCGGCATTTATTTCGCGAAATTTTGCGGCTCGACGCAGTGAAATTTTATAGCGAAATTTAAATCGCACCCGTAAAATTTTATCTCTCTTACGGCACGAAATTTTTAAAATTCCGTGCCGCTTAAACTTCTACCAAAATTCTGCCTTTGCTATATTTAGACGATCCGCCGTTAAAATTTAACTGCAAATTTATCCAAGCTGGGATTTTAAAATTTCGGCGCCGTTCGTAAGCAAATTTAAAGCCCGCAGGCGTCATAATCCATCTTAAATTTAAAAAGGAGCAAAATGGGCGCGAGCGAGCTGGAGAAGATCAGACTGGGGCTTTTGTATAAGGCGAAAAGAAATACGATCTTCGCGGCGGCGTGCATGCTCGGCTACGGCGTGTTTTTGTTATACAAGCTACGCGACGGAGGAGGTATGACGGATTTGTTGCCGCTTATAGGATTATTCGCGGTTGTTCTTATAGCAGCCGTTTTGTGCGATCAGGCCTCCATAAAAGCTACGATAATCCAAGCCGCGGGTCTTTTTATAATATGCCTATTTTTAGTTGATTTACAAAATCGCCCTACGATTTCCAAATATATCTTACTCGCGATTATAACT
>CAUUQJ010000103.1:0-5377 GCA_963547085.1 uncultured Campylobacter sp.
AATCGGCATTTTGTTGCCGTCGTTTAAGGTTACAAATTCCATTTTAGCTCCTTTGAATTTTAATTTATCTAGCCATTTTGATAGCGTACGCTTTGAATGGCACCGCGCTAAATTTTATAATGCGTCAAAATTCCCCGCATCGAAAACAGCTAAATTTCACGCTCGATCCGCAACCGTCTGAGCTTTAAATTTAGACGCGCCGCTTTGTCGCCTCTGCCCTCTTACAGCGAGCCCGCGGACTTAAGGGATACAAGGCGATCATCTCGCTATCCGCGCAGCCGATTATTTTTTAGAAAGGCTAATCGCTAGCGCACCCACACTGCCGCCTGCCTTTTCAGGAAAGGGCGATCGCTCGCCCCTTCGGTTTAAATTTTATCTATGGGCTCGCGGCTTATTTTGCAAAATCTAAAATTTTAGCGATATTTTCGCGGCTGTAGAGCTCCGCCATATTCCATGCTTTGGCGTTTGTCGCGGCTACATCTATGACCTCGTCTAGCACCTTGCCTTCGATACCGAGCTGTGCCAGGCTAGTCGGCGTGCCGATCTTATCAAACCACGCCTTAAGCGCCATGGTGCCTTCATCCGCGCTTTTAAGGCCGAAAATTTCACGCGCGAAACGTTCAAACGCGCTTAAATTCCTATCCTTATACCACTTCATCCACGCAGGTATTACCACGCTAAGACCCGCTCCATGCGCACAGTCCACGACCGCACTCATCGCGTGCTCTATCATATGGTTCGGATAGCCGAAGCCACCCACGCCCACGTAGGTTAACCCGTTTAGCGCCATCGTTGCGGCCCACGCAAACTCGGCACGCGCATCGTAATCGCTCGGATCTGCGAGCAGGATTTCAGTCGTGCGGATGACGGTTTTGATGTTGGCTTCGATATAGGCTCGAACGATGTCCGGATGGATGCTAGCGGTAAAATACCCCTCGATGCTGTGCGCGATGATGTCGCTCGCGCTATATACGAGATACTCGCGGCTGACGGTTGCTTGCAGCTGCGGGTTTACGACCGAGACCTTCGGGTATAGACACGGCGCGCTGATCGCGTATTTTTGTTTGGTCTGCTCCTTGGTCACCACGCCGCCGCAGTTCATCTCCGAGCCCGTCGCGGCGAGGGTGATGATATCAAAAATTTTAAGCGCAACGCTCGGGCTTTTGCCGGTAAAAAAATCCCACACGTCGCCCTCGTAGCAGGCGCCCGCGGCTACGGCTTTCGCCGAGTCCAGCACGCTTCCGCCGCCCACAGCAAGCACGCTATCGGCGCCAAATTCTTTAGCGAGCTTGATCGCTTCGTTTACCTTGCTTAACACGGGATTTGATTTTATGCCGCCAAGCTGCGTAAATTCTATACCGTTTGCCTTTAAATTGCTCTCCACGACGCCCATCAGACCGCTCTTTCGCACGCGCTCGCTGCCGTATAGTACGAGAGCTTTTTTCGCGCCCGCTTCCTTCATATACTGCCCGATATGCTCCTCCTTACCCTTGCCAAATTCTATCCTCACGGGGTTGCAAAAACTAAAATCTCTCATCTTTTCTCCTTGAAATAAAGTTGGCCAAATTATAGCCTTTTTTAAAATTTTGCGGTAGCACGATACTGTAAATTCCTTGCCCAATCGTGCAAATTTAAATATAACCCGAGTAAATTTAAAGAAGAGAACATGAACGAAGTAGATAAAATTTTAAAAGACGCCGCAAAGATCGCGGACGAGCTATATCCCACCTAGGGGCACGCTCAGAAGCCTATAGGGGCGCTTAGCTTCTACCGTCAAAAAAGCCCCAGACTTCATCGCGACGATCTATGAGTCCAGCGCGTGCTTGTGTCTGCGCGGCGGTAAAATGGTGGAATTTAGCGGCAAGCAGTATCGCTACGACACGCAAAAATTCCTACTTTGCGCAAGCGACCTGCCGCTTTTGGGGCGAGTAGAGCACTGCTCGTTCCTATCGGTAAGCATTAAATTTCAAAGCGAGGATATTCTTAAAGCGCTCAAGGAGATAGAAGGGCAGAGCCGCGCGGGCAGACTTCTGTGGCTCGTATAATTTGCGGCGCCGTTTTTTCGCGCTTTGCTCTAAACATCGAGCGAAATTTTACTCTCCGATATTATCCGCGGCGCGGATTTTGCGCGCGAGTAAAATTTACCCGCACCCCGCCGCGCTGTTTTACTCGCGCTCGCAGTACCGCTTTGCTCGTATCGCATGCTGCTACGCAAAACAAGAAAGCGGATATTTCGCGGCGCTTTTATCCGTAAGCGCGGCGAGGAAAAGAGCGATAAATTCCTCAAAGTTTTGCGCGATGACCAGGGCATCCTCATAGATCGGTTCCGCGCCGAATACGATCTTGCCTGCGTCCGCGCCCTGTGTGAGGATGCCCGCGAAGCAGCGCTCGCATCTGACCGAAAACAAAAACGGCAAGCACCCGCTCCAAAATGCGCTCACGGCGGCTCTTTGCGCATCGTTAGCCTCGCACTCCAGGCTGTCTTTTTCAAAATCTCCGTAGCGAAATTCCGCCTCGTCCGCGCTTGGCGACGCATAATCCCGAGCAGACACGAACCAAACGGCGTCTGCAGCGTCGCTCAAAATTTCAAAAGAGCAAACGAAGCGGTAAAAATCTTCGCTTAAATTTTTAAATCTGCCGCCTAAAAATTCGCTTTGCGGCGGGCAAATTTCATCCCTGCGCCGTATCTGCCAGCCGTTTTGCGCCAGCGCGTCCATAAGTTCGTCAAAAATCATCCCCGCCTCCCGTAATTTGGCGCCGATTATAGCATTTTACTCGGCGCAGCGGTTAAATGCGGCTAAATTTATAAAATTTTGCCTGCACGCCGTGCTAAAAAGAGAAATTTTACGCGAAATTTTATAAATTCTGTTAAAAATAAAATGACGTTTCCAAATCGCCGCTAAATTTAGGCTCGGCAGAAGGCGTAAGCCGCAGATGAAAAACGGGCGTATCGCTTAAAATAGGCGTATCGTCGCAGGAGGCGGGCGAGCCGCTAAAATTTGCGCTTCGGTATCCGCCTAAAATTTCCAAGTGGTACCGACCGCGCTTTAGCTTAAAGCTTAGGCTGTTTTGCTCGCCGATGCGGCTCATATCTTTAAAATAGCCGATGCCTGCGATCTTTAGCGTGCCTGATGAGTGAAAAATCCAGCCGCGAGAGATGATTTTCGCTTCGTTTTGTGCGAATATCTCCTCATCCGCCTCGCCCATGGTAACCGCAAAATCGTAATAATCGCTGCGAACGCTCAATATCGGCACCGCGATACCCTCTTCTGTGACCGCGCCCTCGTGCTCGGTCTGCGTAAAATAAGCAAGAACGTCTCCGTTCGCAAGCCCGTGCTCATCCAGATAGCGCGCTAGCAGCGCGAGGACCCTCTATCACGAAGCCGCCCAGCTCGGAGAAAATTTGTCTTTTCATTCGTGCCTTTCTTTAATCGCCGTACGCGTCGTACGCAGAAATTTTACCGCTCATTTGTCCTCTTTGTCTTTGTTTTCGCAGCGCCGATGAAATTTTATCGCCGTGCTTGCGGCAGGCTAAATTTCATCCCTGCGATCGCGCCGCAGATGAAATTTAAACCCCCATTTCGCGCTCAAATTTACAGCCCGCGGTTTTTCCAGCAGCCGCTCATGCCTTGGCACTTATCTACGAGCCAGCGCCCGTCCTTGCGCACGAGCAGGAAGCGGCGCGCAAAGCCGTGTTCGTCCTTGGCATAGATGTAAATTTTATTTTTGCTCTCGCATTCGGCGTCCGTTAGCTCATATCCGCCGTAGGTGCCGCCCTCCGCCATCGAAAACGAAATGCCCTCGGGGCGGAAGCCGCTGCGCCTAACGGGCGTGCAGTAGCGCGCAAATAGCTCCTCACACCTGCGCTGCACCTCGCCGTCATTCGCGTCATCAATTCGCGATGTGGCAAATTTCTCCCATTCGCTCATCACCGCGAAAAATTCTAAAAGCGCACTCTGCGCCGCCGCAGCGTCCTGCGGATCAAGCTTCTTTTTGCTCTTCGCGGCGTCTCTTTGCGCCTGCTCAAACTCCGCAATCTGCTCCTTGCTAAACTGCCCGCCGTCTAGATAAAACTGGATTTTCGTATCTGCCGCGGCTAGCAGCCCCGCAAAGCTCACGCGCGAATTGACCAGGCGTAGCGATTTTAGCTTCGGGATTTGCACGATCGCTTTTAGCCCCTCGTCCGTAATGCTGACGTTTTCGATACCGATGTGCTCGAGCTTGGCGTGTGCTGCAAAGTATCTAAAGCCCTCGCCGCTTATCTTATCGCTATCTTGCAAAAACAGATACGCAAGCTTCGGCAGCGTGGCTAGATGCTGTAGTGCCGCATCTGTAATCGCCGTGGCTATAAAGCCCATATTTACGAGGCTTTTTACCTCACAGATGCGGCGCACCATCTCATCGCTTAGCGCGACATTTTCGTAGTGATGGCCTTTGCAGTAGCGCTCGCTAACCGCGTCCAAAGCCTCCTGCATCGTGATCAGTTTCATCAGCTATCCTTTAAATTTGATTTTAAAATTTAAGCTGATTTGATGTACATTTCGCGCCGAACGTGGCTTTGAAATTTAACGCGTGAGCTATGGATTTGACTTGCGATGCGAGCTCAAGCGCGCAATTTTCGGGCTCGACTTGCAAACTAGACCAAATTTTTGGCACGGTAAAAGTAAAATTTAACCGCACAATGCGTTAAAATTTAAAGAAATTTAGGAGTGAAAATGGGAAAATCGGCTCTTGTGCTAGGCGCTACGGGCGTTGTAGGCAGGGAGCTGGTGCGCGAGCTTTGCGAGAGCCCGGGTTACGATGAGGTAGAAGTATGGACGCGCCGCGAGATAGGCTTTTACCACCCTAAGCTTAGCGTGCAAATCATTGATTTTGAGAGCATTTCGGATATCGCGCCACATAAATTTGACGAAATTTTTTGCGCGTTGGGCACGACGATGAAGCAGGCGGGTTCGTGCGAGGCGTTTTTGCGCGTGGATGTGGACTACGTCTATGCAGCGGCGAAGTGGGGCAAAGCAGCGGGCGTGCGGCGCTTCGTACTCGTATCGGCTCCGGGTGCGAGCGAAGGTTCGCTAAGCTTTTATCTGCGCGCTAAAGGGCAGATCGAGCGATGCGCGAGCGAGCTTGACTTTGAGGACCTCTAGATCGCTCATCCGCCGCTAATCCTCGGTGATAGACCTGATGCTCGCCTGCTAGAACGGCTTGCGGCGGCGGTTTTTAAACTGCTGCCCGCCTGCATGTTCGGTAAATTTAGACCGCTTAGCGGCGCAAGTATCGCCCGCTGCGAGCGTGATTTTTAGCTCAAAATCCTATAAAAATTCACTCATTTTTTCTCTTTATTTTGTTTGATCTCCTCAAGACTTAGACCGCTTTTACC
>CAUUQJ010000104.1:0-5344 GCA_963547085.1 uncultured Campylobacter sp.
AACTCGGCGCCTGCGAATTCGTCCCGCTGGTGCAGGGTCGCGGATAGATCTAGCGCGCAGTAAATTTTAAAATTTCCTACCGCCGCGGGCGCGTAAATTTAAAAAAATTTGCTTTCGCGCTCCGCCGCGAGATCAGAGTTTTATTAATTATTTATTTAAATTCAAGTACAATACGCAATTTTAATCTTACAAGGATGAGTCATGCAAGATTTTAGCAAGGAAAAGATAGAGTCGCTGGTCGTCAGCTGGAAAAATCACAACAAAAACCAATTCTGGCTTAAAAAACAAACCGCGATCTCAAAGTATTTAGGCGAGATAAAGCGCTGCTTGGCGAGCTTTGATGAGACCGAGAGCGAGTTTTTGCAAACTTTATATATAAATCTCAGCGACGGCAATCTTAGAAGCTGCAAAATTTTATCTTTGGGCGAGAAGTTCGCGCACGCCGAGTATTTCTTTATGGATCAGTTTTTTGATTCCAATATCAGCGCGTTTTATTACGATTTCGCTTTCAAAGACCGCATCGTCGGCAAAAAGGAGTTGTTTCCTAAAAATGCCGTAAAAAGCGTAGATAGCGTGCTTAGCGGCGAGGATAAAAACATCGTCTCGCTTTATGTTTTTATCGAAAATATCGTCAAAAATTTTAATAGCTATTCGCAGGAGCGCACCGCTCGCGATATTTTCAAACAAAAGCTAGTCAATTTCTACGATGAGCTTTACAGGCTTCTTACGGCGGTGGATAGCGCTTTGGCGATCGATTTTTTCGACGTCGCGCTGCATAATCAGCCTTTCGTATTGATGGAATTTTTAAAATCCGCGATAAATGCCGATAATTTCTATCTGATCGACAGCTACCTAAGCGACGACGGGATGCTAAATTTAGGACTTGCCGAGGGTGGCGATTTCGCACAAATTTCGCGCGAAAAGCTCTATCTGTTAGCTAGCATATTTGCACAGTGCAATGATGAGTTTCCGACTCTCATTTATCGCGATGAAACCGCGCAAATTTTATCCTTACTCTACGACGAAAAGGTTGAAATTTTTGAAGAATTTTACGAAGTAAGTTCGCGATTTATCGCGGAATTTACCCCATATCCGCAGGATGTCGTGGGTGCGGCTAGGATCGTGTATTCGTCGCTATTTTTCGAATACGTTAAAAATTACAAGAGCGAAGAGGTCGCGAAAAATACGATATTCTACGGCGCGATCGGTACCGGCAAGACCCGCAGATTGCGATCTTTGATCACCGAAAAGAAACTTGCGGCGAAAAATTTCCGCTACGTTTGCCTGCACGAAGGCTTCGAATACCGTGATTTCATCGACGGATTTTACGGCGAAAGCTTTATTGACGGTGAGTTTAAGGTGCTTTGCAAAGAGGCGCTAAACGATCCGAAGGGCGAGTATTATTTTTTGATCGACAATGTAAGTGCCGCGAGCTTGGATAAAATTTTAGGCGAGGCTGCGGTGCTTTTGGATCGTCGCTACGACGAGGAAGACGAGCTTTCGCTGATCCGCACGAAAAATTCCCACGTAATCGACGGCTTTGAAGAGGGCGAAAAAGCGCGCGCCAGCGTCGTTTTAAAGGATGGCCGCTCATATTTTGCGGTGCCTAAAAATCTATACGTCCTATGCACTCTAAATGAGCATAAATGCGTTTCGCCGTCGATTGCAAAGGCGTTTAGATGGATCAGATGCGAGTGCGATTACGGCGCGCTTGAGGATTATTTAAGGGATCGCGAGATCGTAAATGCAAGCGCGGTCGTTACGGTTTGCAAGGCCCTGAATAAATTTATCGCCGATGAGGCAAAGGGGCTGGGCGCGATCGGACACGGCGTATTTATGGGGCTAGCGCGCTATCAAAGTGGCGCGCAGATCATACAGGAGGGGCTAAACGGCTTTTTTGCCGAGGTGCTTGAGCCGATCTTTAGGTGCGCGGCAAGCGGCGAAGATACCGCTACGAGCCTTAGCGAGCGCATCGCTGAAGCCAAGAGCGTGTTTAAATTTTAATATTTTCGTTTGAATAGATTTTTAAGTAAATTTTTGCAATAACGGAATTTTATATGGAGTAAAAACAATGGCTGATAATGTTGTAAATAATCATAAATATGATGCAGAATATATTAGCTATATTAGAAATGGTAATTCCGCCGCAGTTCTTATTACTAGAGATTTGGTGAAAAACGTAAACACAATTGGTAAGTGGATTTATCATTGAGAGCAATATTCGCGGCAGAATCGACGGAAGAATCAATTTTAACTATTTCATTGTTGAAATTTTTCCTAGAAAAACTAAGCCGGATTATTCCAAGGCAGCGTCAGAGTATGATAAAAAATATATTACCTGGCAAACGGCTTGCAAAGATATAAAAAATGCAAGAAACGTCGGTTACAAAGGCTCCCGATATAAGATATGGTGCAGCTTGTATAATGACAGGAAGAAAAGGGTAGTACGGAAGTATTATAATAAAAAGTTTGGTAGGTGGATGCCAGATGGGTGGCTACCTACCGATTCATGTGTTTTAAAAGATAAAATAGAATTTATTGATAATTGGAAATATAAGATCAAATCCATAAAAGAATTATAAAACGACTTAAACGCAACTTCACTAGTTTTGAATTAAGACTCGAATAATAAATTTAGCCCAAAAGCCCCGCGCCTTTTACTCTCTGCGAGCGATCTGCCGCGTAGATCCTCTTCCCGCCTACTACTTTGCCGCCCTCGATTTCGCCGCCCTTTACGTCGTATTTCCAGATCGGCGCGGCCGCCTTGAAATCCTCCACAAACTCGTTTATTAGTTCCAGAGCGACCTTGCGCTGCGGGCTTACGACGCCTGCGACGTAGGAGCTTTCGTGGATCGGCACATCCCCGTTTGCATGTGCAAAAAGCACGAATGCGCCCTGTGCCGCGGCCTTTTGTTGCCATGCTTCGAACCAAGTCCGCAAAATTGGCTCGTATATATCGAAGCTAAGCGCGCAGATACCGCCCTCGTCGCGCACGATGCCTACGAAAGTAATGAACGCGCCGCAATTTACGTCCTTAAATTTAGCGTACCAGCGCGATAAAATCGCATCTACGTTCAAGCTGCCCTCATAAATTTCAGGCTCGATCCCGCTTAAAATTTCCGGATTAAATTTAGCCTCGCTCATCGCCGCTTCCTAAGCTTAGCCGCCGCAAACGGGAGGCAGAAGGCTCACGCGATCGCCGGATTTAAGCGCAAAATTCGCATCATAAATCATCTTATCATTTACCGCTACGGCGCAGTTTGCAAGCCACTTTCGCAGACTTTCGTCCTTTTGCAGCTCCGCTTTTACCTCCTGCAAGGAGTTTGCGTTTAGGTGCAGGGGCTCGCGCCTGATCGGCCCTAAAAATTCTATCTCTACCATTTTTGTCCTTTTTTAAAGATTGGGCGATTTTAACTAAAAATTCATAAAATTTTATATAATTGCGTAAAAATTTAATGAGGAAAAACGATGAAAATCGATGAAATTTCGACCCCCGCTTACGTGTGCGAGGAGCAAAAACTGGTAAAAAATTTGGAAATTTTACGCGGCGTAGGCGAGCGAAGCGGCGCAAAAATTTTATGCGCGCTAAAAGGCTTTGCGTTTAGCTTCGCGATGCCTTACGTCGGCAAATACCTTTGGGGCGCTACTTGCAGCGGTCTGCACGAGGCAAAATTTGCCGCGGAATTTATCAAAAACGGCGAAATTCATACATACTCGCCCGCATTCAAAGAGGATGATTTGGATGAAATTTTAAAAATTTCAAACCACGTCGTGTTCAATAGTGCCGCGCAGTGGCAAAAATACCGCGAAAAGGCGCTTGCTGCGGGAGCATCGTGCGGACTGCGGCTAAATCCGCAAACCTCCTTCGCGCCCAAAGACGCTTACAATCCGTGCGGCAGCTTTAGCAGGCTCGGGATGAGCCTTGAAGCGCTGCAGCGGGCGATTTTGCAAGACGGCGAGTTTTTGCGCGGCATCTCTGGGTTGCATTTTCACGCGCTGTGCGAAGAAAGCGCTCAGAGCCTAGAGCGGGTGCTTGAGGTTTTCGAGGCGAAATTCGGCAAGTATTTTGATGGCCTAAAATGGCTAAATTTCGGCGGCGGGCATCATATCACGCGTGCAGGCTACGACGTGGAGCTGCTGATAGAGCTGATCAAAAAATTTCGCGAAAAATACGAGGTCGAAATTTATCTCGAGCCGGGCGAGGCGGTAGGCTGGGAGTGCGGGTATTTAGTCTCTAGCGTGCTTGACATAGTAGAGAATGGCGCTAAAATCGCTATTTTAGACGCTTCCGCTGAAGCCCATATGCCCGATACCGTGCTGATGCCGTATCGTCCTGCGGTGCGCGGTGAGAGCGAGAGCGGTAAATTTAGCTATCGTTTCGGCGGCAATACCTGCCTCGCAGGCGACATCGTGGGGCTTGAGAGCGGGCAGCCCGAATATAAATTTGACACGCCGCTAAACATCGGAGATCGGGTGATTTTCGAGGATCAGATCCACTACACGATCGTGAAAAACACGACCTTTAACGGCATCAAGCTGCCCGATCTCGTCTTAGCGGACGAGCACGGAGAGGTTTTAATGATCAAAAAATTCGGCTACGACGAGTATGCGCGGCGAAACTAGCGCCGCACTTAACGCAAAAATGTAATTTTGCTTTGTAAGAAAATTTTTTGCAAAAAATGATATAATCGGCTTGAATTTTATATCTAAGGAAATCCATGAAAAGATTGTTTCTCGCGCTTTTTGCCTGTATTTATGCGCAGGCCGAGGAGAAAAAATATGCCGATATCGTGCAGGGAAATAGCGATGTTTGGGGCAATGCAAGGCTTGAAAACATCGATAGCTACGGCAACGGCTTCGGCCCGATTTTTTTGCAATTTCAAGGACATCTGCAAAGCTCGGGCTTTTTTGCTTGGTTGGCGCTGGGCGCGGTTTTAGGCGTAATCATAGCTTTTATTGGGCACTACGCGATCATAGGGCCGAAGAACTTCGATCATCACGCCGGCAAGCCGATCTATGCATTTAATAAATTTGAGCGCTTATATCATCTCGTAGCAGCCGTCGCATGGGCGATCTTGGTTCCTACCGGCTTAATTATGATGTTTGGCGAAGAATTCGGCGGTGGCGCTTTCGTGAGATTTTGTAAAAACGCTCACGGACTGGCTACGATAGCGTTTGCAATCTCCGTCGTGCCGATGTTCTTGCTGTGGTTTTGGCGTATGCTACCGCGAGCTTACGATATCAAATGGATGATGATCGTGGGCGGCTATTTAAGCAAAAAGAAGCGCACGATCCCTGCGGGTAAATTTAACGCAGGCCAAAAGGCGTGGTTTTGGGTCGCGAC
>CAUUQJ010000105.1:0-5330 GCA_963547085.1 uncultured Campylobacter sp.
CTGCCGCGCCTGCTTCACTCCGTGATTTTCATCGGCAAAAATTTAGTCCATATTTTCGCCTCTCAGGATAAAATTTACACAAGCCTAGAGTTTGACGAGACGGAGCTAAGAAGGCAGTATTGGGAAGACAGAACTTTGAGCTTTAGCGATGGATTTCGCGCCCATATCGTCTCGTGGCTAGGCAAGGTCGGCGAGCAGGCTACGCGCGAGGAAATTTTGCAGCTCGTAGCGCTAGAGGGCGACCGCAAAACGACGCTAAAAAATATTGTTCGCGACGATAAAATTATAAGCAAAGATGAAATTTTGAGCGCACCCATCGTATTTTTTAAGCTCACACAGGACATTCACACCGCAGCGATAAATCCACAGCTTAACGCGATGGGGTTTTATCTGGATGCCGATTTCGTCTGGCAAAGCTTAGTCGAGTTTTTATCCACCAAAAAGGACGCCTCCGCTCCGGCAGGCACGATACCAAATGATATAAAAATCGCTAGCAAGGGCTTTGACGTAAAGCGCTCGTTTCGCCCAAAAATGAAATAACTCGGCTCGCGCAGCAAATAATCCGTGCAAATCGTCGCTAGAATTTATCCCTCTTTACTTCGCTGTTTTGACGCGCATCATAAATCGAGCGAAATTTTATAAATTCTTATAAGTTTTGACGAGCAAGCGCACGAAAGCTTAGGCACAAAATAAAATGCGGATAAAATTCCGCAAAAGCTCTTTTGCGGAATTTTAAAAGAATTAAAATATTTCCTTGAGGAATTTTAGAATTCCGCATAAGGCAAATTTACAAAAATCTCGTGAAAAATATGGAATTTCGTGAAAATTTCGCAAAATTTTAAAATTTTACCGCAGCGGCGTCCATTGCGCGCATTAGATTTAGCATTTGAGCGTGTTCGAAAACATCGTGCGTGCGGATGATAGCAGCACCGTTTAAAGCGGCAACCTGGTGCAGATACAGCGAGCCTGCGAGCCTATCCTCGACCGCAGAGGGGCTGTAAAAATCGATAACGCTCTTTCTGCTCGCGCCTACAAGCAGCGGACAGCCGAAGTGCAAGAAATGCTGCAAATTTTTAATCAGTACCAAATTTTGCTCGGCGGTCTTGCCAAAGCCGATGCCCACGTCAAGGATGATCTTTTTAAGCCCCGCGCTTTGCAGCTGCTGCAAATTCTGCGCAAAAAACTCATCGATCTCGCCCATCAGATCGTCGTATTTGGGCGCAAGCTGCATATTTTGCGGCTTTCCTTGCATGTGCATCAGCACGTAAGCGGCGTCGTAGCGAAGCGCAAGCGGAGCAAGAGCGAGGTTTGCGCTTATGTCGTTGATGATGCTAAAGCCCCGATCTAGCGCAAATTCCAAACAATACTCATCGAAGCTATCGAGGCTAAATTTAGCCTTTTCGTGCAGACGCAGGCGGTAAATTTCACTCAGCACATCCTTTATGCGTGCAAACTCCTCATCCCTGCCGCAGTACTGGCTGCCCGGGCGTGAGCTCACGCCGCCGATGTCGATGAGAGCGGCGCCCTGCTCGATCATCTTTTCGATCTTGCAAATCGCCTCTTTTAAGCTTGCCGCGCGGCTTGCTGGGTTAAAGCTATCAGAGTTGATGTTTACTACGCCCATTATTTCGCAGTTTTGCGGCTTAGCAAATTTCTTGCCTAGAAATTTCGCGAGCTCTTTTAGCCCGAAATCCTGCAGTGCTTCTTTTTGCGCCAAAACTTCGATCTGGCGATCGTTTGCGATCAAAACTGCGTCCGTATCGTCGCGCCCTAGGATCACTCCTTCGTTGCACGCAAGCTCGGCACCGATACTAAGGGCATCCTGCTTTAAAATATTTGCCGCGGGCGCTCGCAGATCTTTTAAATAGAAAAAGTTTAGGCGCGATTTTTTCTGCATTATCGCCCGCCCCGCATTTCGTACGCCGATGCGCTCGCAAATCAGCGAAAAATCGGCCTCGTTTGAAATTTTATAAATTTTCATCTTTTCTCCTCGATCATCAACAGTAACGGAGTAAGCACGGCGTGGGCTTTGGCGTTGTGCTCGGCGAGGTAACTCAAGCGGTCAATCCGCTGCAGCTCATCGCCGCTTAGACTGACGCCTGCTTCGAAGCACTCCAGCGCGATCTCGCCGATGAGCGCTTTTAGCGCCGTTTTGTCTAGCTCGCCCTTGCGCTCCAGCGCAATCTGCGCGTCGATAAACTCCACCGCTTCCTTTAGACTGAGTCTGGCTAAGTTTAGCCCGGTGCGGTATCTGGGCTTTCGCACGCAGAGATTTTGCACCACGAGGCGCGAGCGGATAGTAGGCAGCAGGGCGTTGATGAAGGGGGTGATCAGGAAAAACACCGTATTTTTAGGCGGCTCCTCTAAAATTTTAAGCAGGGCGTTTTGCGCCTCCTCGCCGAATTTCGTAGCGGCGATGACGATGATCTTATCCTCGCGCTCGGCGACGTAGGCTTCGTCTATGATCTTTCGCGCCTCGTCGATCTTAAGTTCAGTGCTTTCAAAAAACCTTAAATTTTTGCGCGGAATTTCGGCTAAAATTTTATCTTTAAAGCCCTCATAATCGTTTGTTAAAACGATCTGATTTATGATTTTCAAAGCACCACTTCGTCAAAAAGCACGGCGTCGATGCTTTTATCTAAAATTTTAAAAAGTTGGATCAGTTTGAGATCAAGGCTCGGATCGCTCTCACTCATGTAGAAGCTGTTTTGCAGCCTCTCGTCGATGAGCCACAGATAGCTGTCCTCGTGGCTTTTGGCGATTTTAGCTAGCGGATGGTTGCCGTTGCCGATGTAAAAATATATAAAGCCGTTGGCAAACGCGAGGCTTAGCATATCGTTTAGCAACAGCGCGTCCTCGAGGCTATTTACGCCGCCGCGATAAAGCGAGCGTAGCGAAAAAAACGGTAGCAGCGGGCGGGAGTTGGTAGAGGAGTTGATCTTTTTGATGATGTATTCGCTAAACCAGCTTCGCTCATCGTCGCAGATGACGATGAAAGCAAAGCCGTCGTGGAGGAATTTTAGCTTTGAAGCTAAAAGCGGCGTCCAGTCCTCCTTGCGATCCTCAAGCCACTCAAGTCCGGGCTCGGAGCGCATCGCCGTGACGCTCCAAGTATGCAGATCCTGCATTATTTATCCAAATCGTAGGCTTTATGCAGCGCGCGCACGGCAAGCTCGCCGTATTTAGCCTCTACGATCATCGAAATTTTAATCTCGCTCGTGGAGATCATCTGGATATTTATCCCTTCGTCCGCAAGCGTCTTAAACGCCTTGCTGGCTATGCCGCTGTGGCTTTTCATACCAACGCCTACTAAAGAAACCTTTACGATATCGGCATCTGATTCGATGATGGAATTCGGATTTGGATTTACCTCTTTCATTACCCTATAGGCCGTCTCTAGCTCGTTTTGCGGCACGGTAAAGCCCAAATTCGTCTCGCCGTTTCGTCCGATATTTTGCACGATCATATCGACGTTGATCTCTTTGCTCGCAAGCGCGGAGAAAATTTCAGCCGCGACGCCGGGGCGATCCTCTACGTTTCTAATCGTAATTCTTGCTTGATTTTTATCCAGTGCAATGCCGCTAATTACCGCATCTTCCATCTTTTCTTCTCCTGTTATGAGTGTTCCTTCGTGATCGTTAAAACTGCTTCGCGTCACTAAATTTACGTTTAATTTCTTCGCAAGCTCGACGCTTCGATTTTGCAAAACCTTCGCCCCCAAGCTTGCAAGCTCAAGCATCTCGTCGTAGCTGATGCGATCAAGCTTCTTAGCCTTTGGCTCGATGCGCGGATCGGTCGTATATACGCCGTCTACGTCGGTGTAAATTTCGCACAGATCGGCATTCAGCGCTCCTGCGACGGCGACTGCGCTAAGATCGCTTCCGCCTCGCCCGAGCGTAGTTACTTCGCCTGCGGTGCTGATACCTTGAAAGCCCGCGACGACGACGATTTTGCCTTGCTTTAGCGCCTCTTGCATACTTTTTGGATCGATCGAGACGATGCGAGCTTTGGTGTGAAAATTATCCGTTACGATGCCAGCACCACGTCCGCTAAATGCGATCGCAGCATAGCCCTTGGCATTTAGCGCGATAGCTAAAAGTGCGCTCGTGACGCGCTCGCCCGAGCTTAACAGCAGATCCATCTCTCTACCTACAGGAGTTTTAGTAAAAAATTCCGCCTGCTCGATGAGCTGATTGGTAACGCCGCTCATCGCAGAGACGATTACCGCGACATCGTGTCCTTCGTTTTTAGTCTTTATCACGCGCTGCGCGACCGCCTCGATCCGCTCTAGCGTACCGACGCTCGTACCGCCGTATTTTTGAACGATCAGCATTAAATGTAACCCTCCTCCTTAAAATATTTTAAAACCGTCGCGTAAATCGGCTTTTTGAAGTGATTTACGTGCCTTAAAACCTCATTCGCGCCTACGAATTTAAATGCGTCGAACTCCGGAAGTTTAGTATTGATGTTTATATCGGCTAAGCTTCGCAATCTCACCAAAAAATACCTCTGAATTTGCCCGTCGTATGGGCGCATCTTTTGAGCTACCCCATCGGGAAAGTCGTAGCTGAGCCACTTTGGGCACTCAGCGATGATATCGACTTTGCTTGTTCCGATCTCCTCACCTAGCTCTCTGCGGATCGCCATCTTAGGCGTCTCACCATCATCGATACCGCCTTGAGGAAACTGCCAAGCGCCTTTGATGTCGCTTCGTTGCGCGATTAAAATTTCGCAATTAAACGGATACGAGGGCGAAAGTACGATTGCAGCGACATTTGGTCTGTAATTTTTCTCTTTTTCCATCTCGTTTTCCCACAAAAAATTTCTCAAAATTCTACCTAAAAATATTAAAATTTGCGTTAAGAGGCTTAAAATTTATATAAATTTTCAAATTAATTCGCTAAATTTTGCGACATAAATTTAGCCCATAGGACCCCGCCCTTGCACATCTACATCCACGTGCCGTTTTGCACCTCCAAATGCCCGTATTGCGCCTTTGGCTCCTTCAGCGACAAGTTTAGCCTCGCAAAAAGCTACTTTCGCGCGCTAGAGCTTGAGGTGCGCGACTTTTTGGCGAAAAATCCGCACGCGCAAATTTCGACGCTTTTCATCGGCGGAGGCACGCCGAGCGCCGTAGATGCAGAGCTTTATAATGAAATTTTTGCGCTGTTTGCGCCGCGTTTTGCCGCCAAAGCCGAAATCAGCTCGGAGGCCAACCCAAACTCCGCTAGCCCCGCTTGGCTTAGGGCGATGCGAAAGCTCGGCGTAAACCGCATCAGCTTCGGCGCGCAGAGCTTCAACGACGCCAAGCTAAAATTCCTCGGTCGCGC
>CAUUQJ010000106.1:0-5323 GCA_963547085.1 uncultured Campylobacter sp.
TATAAAATCTTTGAAATTTGCTACGGCTTGTTTACCGTTGCAAGCCCTGTCTCCCAAACCCATAAAATATTCTAAATTTATATTGTCATCTACAATGAAAAATTCGCAAGCTTTATCTGGACGATTATTTCCACCGCATCTCTCCGCCAACCCGCTATAAAAATTATAAAATTCATCGTCCACTTTACCGTATTGCTTCTTTATTTTTCTTTCCATATCACGGAATTCCTCCGCTGAAATATTTATAGATTTATAGGTCTTTTTAAGCATGCACTTTAACGCCCTATCCTTAAGCTGTATATCCGTAAGATTGCCATCCAGATTACATACCCATTCATATGGATCGGTTTCAATTTTTTCGGCTAAATTTGGGTATTTATACTCCGCAATAATCGAAAGTATCGCGCACAAAGCGCATATTATTATGATGAAGGCCAAGCAAAGATAATATCTCGTTTTCAAATTTCGCTCCTAAAATTTTCCGCAATATACCTCACATAGACTTAATCCGTGATAATTTTAGAATGTCTCAAATATCATTAAATCAGGGCTTTTCTCGATCCGCTTCGGCAAATTTCATCTCAATGCTTTGTAGGTATTGGGCTCTCTTGCGCCGCTCGTCGTGCCTCTTGCCGCAAAGATAAAATTAGCTGAGCTTTTCTGACTTAAACGCCCTTTTTACCGTCATATAAAAGCCGCTAAAGATAAAAAGCGCCATGCAAAGAGAAACGAGCGACCATAAAATTTTACCCGCAAGCCCGAAAAAATAGCCCGTGTGAAGCTGGTAGTTCGCGTCTTTAAACTCGCCCACGGTGATACCGTCCGTCTGCTTCTGCTGCGCGACTTTGCCCTCCTTTAGCTTCACGCTCGCGCCTATTGGGCGGACTGTAGCGGACGCGTCGGGCTCGTAGTATCTGACGTCGATCTTATCTCCGGCTGCGAGCATTAGGATAAATTCTTTATACTCTATGCCGCTTGATCTGAATATCTCATAAGCCCTCTGCGCGTCGCTAAATTTATACGTAGCGGGCTTTTTGCTCTCCTCCTTAGCAGGTGCGGCGGCGTGATCTTTAGAAGCGGCGGCTTTAGGCGCGCTAGCTTGCGGCAAATTTTGCGAGCTTACAAAAAGCTTCATCACCGCATCGTTATACCAGCCGTACGACCAGTTAAGCCCGGTTAAGCAGATAAGCAGGTAAATCACCGCACTTAGCGAACCTAGGCTCGTGTGTAAATTGTAAAAAAGAGCGTATTTTTTGAGTTTAAAATTTGGCTTTATAGCCTCGATAAATTTACGCTTTAGCCTTGGAAAATGCAGCCAGACGCCGCTTATTACGAGCAGTATCATCGCTGTGGCGCTCGCACCCACGATCTGCTTGCCGACCTCGCCTGCAGTTTTATTGCCGCTTAGCGCTAGGCCTAAATTTCGATGCAGCGCCATCACCGTTAGCACAAAGCCCGTGCCGCGATCCTTGCCGATGATCTGCGCGGTGTACGGATCGACCAGATACGCATCATTTCTGTTTGCGTAAATGACAAAGGCTTCGTCATCGCTTTTGGGCACGACGAGCCTTACGGGCTGCTTAACGCCCGTTTGCTCACTAAAGCTTTGCAGGATTTTCTCCACGCTTTGCATTTCGCCCGTTTTTTCGACCTTCTTAGAGCCCGCGTTTATTAGCGCCTCAAACTCGTGCTGATACGACAAAATCGCGCCCGTAACGCCAATGATAAGCAGCGGGATAGAAAAAACGATCGACAAAATAAGATGGACGTTAAACAAAATTTTATTACGCTTCAAAAGCGAGCTCATTGTAGATCCTTGCGAGATAAATTTAATCTTTATTTGATTGAGGTTCGCAATTATATTGTGCGATTTTAAATATTTAGATAATTATCATTAAGATTTAGGCTGCGAAATTTTAAGGCGCGCTATGGCATAGCAAGAGCGCCTAGGCACCTCGCGCAATTTCATAAACCGCGTGCTGCAAGATCTAAAAGCTAAAAATTTAATCCGCCTTTCGCGCGGCAAGATCACGCTAGTGAGATAAAATTCTAATCGCGATTTATAAAAAGCGCAATCAAAATCTCGTAAATTTAGAAATTTTGCGCTAAAATTGCCAAAGACGCGAGCTTGCGCAATCCAAAAAAATAAGGTCATTATTATGTCGCAAAGTATAGTCGAGTTTGCTTCGATAATCCTTTATGTTACGATAGGCTTTTGCCTTCTTGTTTCATTGCTTGATAAAAACAGATCATTCAAAACCGTAGATCACGGAACTCTGTTTATCTCCACCGATCCGCTTTTAAAAATGCAGATGTTTATAATATTCCTAAGCTTCGGCGTAGTCACTCTATCCAGCTCGCACGTAGCAAAACATAACGGCGAGCCGATACCCTGCTTTTACACCCACGATAAAATTTGTTCGCAGGAATACAAAGCGGCAGGCATAAATTTAAGATGCTTCGAAGAAGGCGATCCCAGATGTGTGGATGGATATCTGCAAATAAGCGAGCCTAGACTAATACTCGGCAAAATCATATCTGTCTGCGCCATAATTTTTTCATTTATCGTGCTAATTCAAAAAGGAATCAGAATAGATAAAAGCGGCATCTGCAAAGAATGGGAGGTTCTGCCGTTTAGGCATACGGAAAAGATATACTTTGACGAGATGAACTACGCCACATGGTTTATAAGAGGCGTAAAAATAATCAGCATACGAGGCAAAATTAGCGGCGTTAAATTCGGGGCGGGATATTTGTATGCACAAAAGGATATAGATTTTTTGCAAAATTTTATATTAGAAAAGCTAGCTGAAATTTCAAAAGCCGAAGCAGTCGAACAAAATGCTTGAGCTTGATTTAACGCTAAAAATATCTAAATTTAAAGCGGCGGCATGATATTTTTATATTTGATATTCGGCATAAATCTTTTACTGTTTGGGCTTGCTATTTTAAAAAGCATGGTTTTTAAAAGCAAAGCCTCTTATAAAACCGTGCAAAAGGGCGCCTGGCTCATACCTCCTAGCCCCATAGCAAAAACTATGCTTATCGTGCTATTTTTATCCTGGGGTTCGTTGGTGGCGTTTGATGAGCCTTGGATAAAGACAACAAGAGGCGGAGGTAAAGTTGCATGCTTTGATGCAAACGATCCTCTATGCGTAGGCGGGTATATGCAAAGAGGCGGCGGCGAGACCGCACTCGTGATCGTGATGGGTCTTGCAATGATGCTAATTGCCATACTGCCGTTATCCGAAAAGGGCGTCATAATAGACAGCCGCACCGTAAGGAAAGAGTGGAGATTTTTGTCGTTTAAATTTAGCACAAAGATCGATATAGAAAACGCCCTTACGGAGAAAGGAATGAGGGGCGAGATGCCGATTTTGATAGTAGAAGACGGGCAAAGCGGAAAAAATTTCACGCTCTCATTCCCATACGCACAGCAAGATATAAAATTTATCGAAGCAGAGATAAGAAAGAGGCGCTATAAGATGATGAAATCAAAAGAGGCGAAGGCTCCCCTCAAATCCGCGCTCAAAAAAACTATAAGCTTAAAAGGCGCGAATGAGCGTGCAAACATAGAAATTCTAAAAAACGACAAAGAGGGCGCGGGCGATTAAATTTTAAATTTAGCCACGCGCGAGCAATAGCTATGAAAATTTATGACAAGCCGTAGCAAAGCGGCATAATGATCATGCGAGTAGCAGCTGCATTTAGGACAAGTTGCGGCAAAGCGGCGGCAACAAGTGCGGGAACAAGTGCGCGTAAGCCCAAGAGGACGAACCGGGCGCTAGCCTAAAAAGACGAGCCGAAAACTTAAAACGAACCGGGCGATTAAAATTTAACTCGCGATTTTAAAAACCAAATTCCAAACTTCTCCGTTAAAATCGTCAAAATTTAGCCTATTTTTTACCTAAAATTTCGTAAAATTACGACTTTAAATTTTCAAAAAGGACGCAGATGAATAAAAGTTTGGAATTCAGAGCCGACATCGGAATGCTCTTCGTGGCGATCGCTTTTGGGCTCGGGTATCTGCCCACCTCGCAGGCGCTTGCGAGCAACAACGTCTTCGTGCTGCTATTTTGGCGCTTTTTTGCCGCGAGCATCATCGCAGGCGCGATATTTTTCCCAAAGCTCAAGGCCATAACTTCGCGCGAGATCAAGCACGGCGCAGTGCTTAGCCTATTTTTATTCGCGGGCTTTACGTCGCAGACCTTCGCCTTTAAATTTGCGCAAAGCTCCTCCGTGGCGTTCATCATCGGCCTAAATGTCGCGCTCGTACCCTTCATTGCCGCGGCGCTGTTTAGGCATAAAATTTACTCCTACGCCTACGCTGGCATCGCGCTAGCGATCGCTGGGCTCTATCTCATCGGCGATACGCAGCTTGGGCTCGGCAAGGGCGAAGCGCTGGCGCTAGTCTGCGCGTGCGCGTATTCGTTTCACATCGTGCTGACCAACCGCTTCGTGCAAAGCTGCGACGTAACGGGCATCGCCTACGTACAGATCCTCTGCCTAAGCGTGCTTTGCTGCTTTGCGGCGATCTTTTTTGAAAGAGTCAGCATCGTGCCGGTGATGGATAGAAGCTTTTTCGTCGCGATGGCGGTGATCTGCCTGCTGGGAACGGTTTTTGGCTTTTTTGCGCAAGCCTTGATGCAAAAATACACGACGCCCGTAAAAACCGCTCTGTTTTTCACGCTCGAACCCGTAACGGCGGGCATTATGGGCGTATTCGTGGGCGGCGAGAGGCTAAGCGCGATGCAAATTTTAGGCGCGGCGCTCATCCTCGCAGGCGTCCTAATAAGCGAGATCGGAAGCTACCTCAGCGCGAAACGGAGCAGATCCGCAGACGTTTGATTTTGCGGCGGCGCAAATTCCATAAATTCCATGCAGCACGGAATTTTGCGCCATAAAATTCCATGCCGCATAAAATTCTGCGCCTTTAAAATTCCACGGCGAAATTCCACGCCGCGTAGAATTCTATGTCGCGCGAAATTTTGCGGCGCCATGCGCAAGGATACGTTAAAATTCCACGACAAAATTTCGTATTAAATTTACGTAGCAGAGGCGTGCGGCGAAGCTTTAGCGATAAAATTTCATTGATTAAGCGATACAATAGTAAAATAATGAAATTTTAACAAAGGAGCCCCTATGAAAAAAATCATCTTTCTTGTTGCCGCACTTGCGGGCATATTGTTTGCCAAAAGCGTAGAGCTCGCCACGCCGCCCGATCATAAAGACAGCGTAAATCACCTAGAATTGGTGCTGATCTTAGACAAATCGGGCTCGATGAGCGGGCTTGAGAGCGATACGATCGGCGGATTTAACTCGA
>CAUUQJ010000107.1:0-5321 GCA_963547085.1 uncultured Campylobacter sp.
CCTAGCCAAGCATTAAATTTAAAACTCCAAGGGATGATACTCTTGGAATTTTAAAATTTATTTGAAATTCTGCATTTAAGATTCCACTTTAAATTTTTCATTTAAAAAGCTACTTGAAATTTTGTTTTAAAATTTTATTGCGCCACGCTTTAAAATTTTGCTATTAAATTTGCCGCTAAATCTAGGTGGTGAGGCGCGAGATACGCCATTGTTGCCGCTTATATGTTTTACAGCGAGATTGACAGCGGGGTTGGTTTAAATTTTATATTCTGCGGCGGCTGAAATTTAGAATACGAGTCTTGCTACCGCAAATATTTGCTCTTGTCCATGCGGTTTAGCGCTGGTATGCGCCGCCACGATATTTTTCTTTCATACGTAGCGATCGAGTTAAATTTAGTATTGCGCGCTCTATGATTTATTTTGGCGACCGGCTATCGACGTACGCGAGTAAGCGGTATAAATTTACCGCACGAGCCGCCGCACCCGTTCGGCGTAAATTTTATCGCGTTCGCCGTTGCGAGTATGAAAAAAGTAGTATCGAGCCGCGAGTTTTCGACTACCCGCCGTATCGCTTAAAACAGCGCCATGCTTTGCGGGCAAAGCGCGCTAGGTCTTTAAACCGTCAAATTTCAAACTCCAAATTCCTCGTAAAATTTACTTAGATAATCGGCATAGTAAAAATTTTGATTTCTAGCGTCAAATCTGCCCGCCAGCTCCAAAGCCGTTTTGTAGTCGCTCTCATCGCCGAACGCGCTAACTGCGATGAAAAATCGCAGGTCGTTTAGATCGTCGTTGCCCTCAAGGATCGCCGAGGAGTGCTTGCGCGCCAAATTTAGCGCCGTCTCGCGCTCATCCAGCCTAACGGCGATCTCGATTAGCGGGGCGATCTGATTTATAACACGAGGATTTGACTCGATCGTCGCCGCGGCCTTTGGCAGCAGGGTTTTTGCCTCCTCTATCTTGCCCGTCTTTATCATGCTAAAAAGTATCGGCGCGTAGGTTATGTGCGGCACCTCGGAGCAGCTTAGCTCGCCCGAGAGCAACGGTGCGGTAAGCTCAAGCGCCGCCGCATGCTCGCCTGCAAAATTTAAATACGCGATCTCATCGCTTGCTTCGCACGCCTCGCAGTCACCCATATCGTCTTTAGCGAGCTTTTTCCACAGCTCATAGTTTGCCTTCGCCTCTCTAGCGTCGCCTATGTCGATGTTTTGATTCATTAAGGCCTTGTAGTATGAGGCCAGCGAGAGCTCCAAGCGCTCGTAGTAAAACAGCATCGCTTCGTTTACCTCATCTATGAGCTCTTTTTCTATCATGGAGCTTTTAGCGACGCCCGAGACGATCCATTTAAATTTCCATAGGCAATCCGTAAAGTCGCCGAAATTTGGATATTCGCTTTCTTTTAAATTTTGCACGATGTAGTTCGTGAGCCATAAGAGCGCTCTGGTTCTTAAAAACGCGCCGAATTTTTCAAATTCCTCGTTTAGCACAAAGTCGCAAATTTGCGCGGCAAATTCGAGATTTTCCGTTTCTACGGCGTCTTTTATTGCGTCAAACAGATACTCCTCCTTATCCGCCAGCCTATCAAATTGCCTTAGCTTTTCATAAAGCCCCTCTAGCGAGCCCTGTCCCATTCCTACTCCTCATTAAATTTTGCGGTAATTATATCCGTTTAGTCTGAAGTTAAGTAGGCTCGTCGAGATTTTAAAGCCTAAAAGGCAAAATTTGAAATTTATAGCGTTATCTTAAAGCGGCTCTGCTCGCGCCGTTTTAGCGTCCTATTTGCCGTCGCGATAGGCAAATTTCAGCTTCGTTATATAAATTTGATATTAAAATGCCGTACACATAAATTTTTAAGAAAAGGGGAATTTATGGAGATAAACATGCAGCGCCTTAAAAGCGAGTTCGAGCAGATAAGCCGCTTCGGGGCTTTAGCGGGCGGCGGGCTTACGCGGCTTGCGTTTTCGCGCGAGGACAAAGAGGCGCGCGACTTCCTCATATCGCTACTTCAAAAAGAAAATTTCAAGATCAAAATCGACGACGCGGGCAATATTTTCGCTAAATTTGGAGGCGTTCAAAATCCCGATCTGCCGTCCATCAGCGCGGGTTCGCATATCGATAGCGTACCGCAGGGCGGCTTTTACGACGGCACGCTAGGCGTCATGGCTGCTTTGGAGGCGATCCGCGCGGTGCGAGATAGCGGCGAAAAGCTTGCGCGACCGCTGGAGCTCATCGTCTTTGTTTGCGAGGAATCAAGCCGCTTTAAAATGGCGACCGTAGGCAGCAAGATAATCAGCGGCAAGCTCTCGCGGCAGCGGCTTGGCGAGCTAAAGGATAAAGACGGAATTTCGCTATTTGACGCGATGCAGAGTTTCGGGCTAAATCCCACAAATTTAAAAAGCTGCGTCCTGCCAAAATCCAGCTTTCATAGCTATATTGAGCTTCATATTGAGCAGGGACCGGTATTGCAGCGACGCGGTATCCCCGTAGGCATCGTCACGGGTATCGCCGCGCCCGTGCGATACGAGCTGCGAATCGAGGGTAGAGCCGATCACAGCGGCGCTACGCCGATGGATATGCGCTGCGACGCCCTAGCTTGCGCTAGCGAGATCGTTTTAAGCGCGGAGGGGATCGCTAAGGCGGGCAAAACCACGGTCGCGACGGCGGGCTATGCAAACGCGCTACCCGGCGTGCTAAACGTAATCCCGGGCTCCTGCACGCTAGGTCTTGATATACGCGATATAGACGAGGAAGCGCTTAGGGCGGCGGACGATCAAATTTGCGCCGCGATAAGCGAAATTTGCGCTCACAGAGGGTGTAAATTTGAACTAAAAAATCTCATCAAGGATCGCCCCGTAAAGCTAAGCGAGGAGATGATATATCTGCTTGAGAGCTGCGCCGGCGAGCTTAAAATTCCAAGCCTAAGACTTCCTAGCGGCGCGGGACATGACGCGATGAATATGACGGAGCTTGCGGATCGCGTGGGGATGCTTTTCGTGCCGTGTAAGGACGGTATCAGCCACAACGTAAATGAAAGCATAAACTGGCACGACGCCTTCGTCGCTACGAAGGTTCTAGCAGCGGCGATGTTAAGCTTAGCCAAAGAATAAAGGAGAGAAGATGGATGCTATCGCACAAAAAGTAGAGGCGCTAAAAAGCGAGATGATCGGGGATCGCAGGTTTTTTCACTCGCATCCCGAGACAGGTTGGTTCACCTTTTTTACGACTGCCGTTATCGCAGATCGAATGCAGCGCTTGGGCTATGAGATAAAGCTCGGTCGCGAAGTGGTGAAAGCTGAAGCGAGGCAGGGCGTAGGCGGCAAGGATGCCTGCGAGAAGGCGAAACAGCGCGCCGAAGGGCTACTAAACGCAGATCAGATAAAATTTCTTGATGCGATGGAGGACGGGCTAACGGGTCTCGTGGCCGAAATAGACACGGGGCGTGCGGGCAAGACGGTCGCTTTTAGATTTGACATAGACGGCGTGGACGTGACCGAGAGCACGGACGCGGATCACCGCCCTTTTAAGGAGGGCTTTCGCTCCGACATTAGCGGCATCACGCACGCGTGCGGGCACGACGGGCATATCACGATGGGACTTGCTCTAGCGAAGCTAATCGCGCAAAACTTAGACGATTTTAGCGGCAAATTTAGATTTATCTTCCAAACTGCCGAGGAGGGTACCAGAGGCGCCGCAGGTATGGAAGCTGCGGGCGTTACCAAGGGCGTGGATTATCTGCTGGGCGGGCATATCGGCTCTCAGGCGAACACGATGAGAGGCATCATTTGCGGTACCAAAAAGCTGCTTGCGACCACTAAATTTGACATAAATTTAAAAGGCAAGTCCGCTCATGCCGCGGGCGCGCCGCAGAACGGAGCCAATGCCCTGCTTGCCGCAGCCGAAATAGCGCTTGATATGCACGGCATCACGAGGCACGCAGACGGCGTTACGCGTATCAACGTCGGCGTACTGCGCGCGGGCGAAGGGCGCAACGTCATTGCGCCTAACGGCTATCTTGCGTGCGAGACGCGCGGCGAGAGCACGGAACTGAATGAGTTTATGAAAGCCAAATGTATGGACATAGTGGAGGGCGTTTCTAAAATTTACGGCGTTAGCTACGATGTGCAGGTTACGGGCGGTACCGCAGGCGGCGATAGCGACGAGGCCACCACGCAGCTTTACGAGGATGCGGCGAAGGCATCGCCGTTTATCGACGATGATAAAATCGTAAGGGAGCTAAATTTAGGCGCATGCGAGGACTTCGCGCATTTTATGCGCTCGGTGCAGGATGCGGGCGGCAAAAGCGGATATTTGATGATCGGCACGACGCTTGCGGCGGGACATCACAACGGCAAATTCGACTTCGACGAGGATTCGCTGCTTGCGGGGGTGGACGTGTATCTGCGCTGCGCGTATAAGCTAAACGGCAAAGCTTAAGGAAAGCGGTATGAAAAGAGCACTACTTCTAAGCGCTTCCAGTTACAAAGACAGCGGCTATCTGAACCACTGCAAGGGGTGGATCAAGGAATTTTTAGGGGGTCTTTGGGGGGATGAAATTTTATTCATTCCGTTTGCGGGCGTTAGGCGCACAAGCGAGCAATACGAGCAGAAGGTCGCAGACTGCTTGGAGAGCAACAATATCAGATCGATCCACCGATTCGCCGATATGAAAGCCGCCGTTAAAAATGCCAAATCGATCTGCATCGGCGGCGGCAATACCTTCGTGCTGCTAAACGAGCTTTATAAATTTGATCTCTTAGGCGCGATCAAAGAGGCCGTGGATAGCGGTACGCCGTATTTCGGCTGGTCTGCGGGCGCAAACGTCGCGGGCAAGACGATGATGACTACCAACGACATGCCGATCGTCTTCCCGCCTTCGCCGGTAGCTCTGGGGATCTTTCCGTATCAGATCAATCCGCACTTCATAAGCGGTAAAATTTCAAACCACAACGGCGAGAGCAGGGAGGAGCGGCTGGAGGAGTTTTTGATCGTCAATCAAAACGACAGCGTCTATGCTATGCCCGAGGGCAGCGCGTTTTTGATAAACGGAAACGAGTGCGAGGTGATGGGGCATGCGGACGTGCTAAAATTCGAGTATAAAAAAGAGATCTTGCGCATCGCCGTGGGAAGTAAATTTAAAATTTAAAAGGAGTTATCGTGCAGACACTTAGGCTATTTTTGGCGCTTGCGGGTATCGTCGCAGTCGTCGCTTTACTGGTCATGAAGAAGGATACCAAAACCGTGCTTATCGGCGTGGGTTTGGTGCTGTGCGTGCTTTGTCTAAAGCCGCTGGACGGGCTGGGCGCCTTTACCTCGTATATGAC
>CAUUQJ010000108.1:0-5311 GCA_963547085.1 uncultured Campylobacter sp.
ATTTTCGTCGCCGATGCTCAAAAAATCTCCAAGATACTCAAGCCCCGCATCGATCAAAATAAAATCGAAGATTCCCGCCTCTTTCAGCTCACTTGCGAAGCGAGCGGGGCTTTCGTGAGATTTTGCACTCGCGGAATTTCCGGCTTTTTCGGGATTTGATGAGCGGGCGGAATTTTTCATTTCATCTTCACTCGCGGAATTTTGAGAATTCTCGTCAGAGATTGAATTTTGCTTGGTGAAATCATCGCTTTTAAAATTCTCTAGACTTTCTGATTCTGTAAAATTCCATCCATCTTCGCAATTATGCGACTTTTTGGCTGCACAATTCGTAGAATTTTTTGCAGCGTTTGCTATTGAATTTGAAGCGGCGGAATTTTCTGAGTTGTTTTTGCCATCAAAGCTCGTGAGTTTTTGCGCGTAATTGTGCGAGCCGAGACTTTCGTCGCCTCCTCGATTTTGTGCGCTATCCGTAGAATTTTGCATGACGTAATCGTCCGCGCTAGAGCTTGCGTTTTTGATAGAATTTTGCGAGGACGCGGGATTTTGTGAAGCAAGCGCGGGCGAGACGAGAGTTAAATTTTGAGAAATTTTTACCGCGACGGCGCTTGGTAGCGAAATCCTCTTTCTTTGCAAAGCGTTTAAGATGATCTCTTGATTGTTTAAATTCGGCGCTTCTATGATCGCCGTGCGGTAGCCCTGCTCGCTTAGAATTTCGGCGAAATTTGCTGCAATCACGCTCTTGCCGACTCCGCCCTTGGCGCTTAAAAAATTTATGATTTTAGTTTGCATATCAGTCCTCTTTTAAATTTAATCTCTCCAAGTGGCAAAATCACGCTTATGCGCTCGCAAACACCCGGATGCGGCAGCACGAGCCGCTCGCAGGCACGCACCTTCGCGCTTGCATATAAAATATCCACGTCCAGCGTGCGCGGCGCGTTTTTGAAGCTTCTTTTGCGCCCAAATTTCAGCTCCGCGCGTTGCATGATTTTGAGTAATGTAAGCGGCGGCAGAGAGCTTTGCACGAGCATTACGGCGTTTAAAAAATCGGGCTGATCTAAAAAACCAAACGGCTTGTTTTTTAAGATCGGAGAATTTTGTGCTACGAAAAAGCGCGCGTCGCTTTGTAAAGTGCGATAAAATCGCTCGAAGCGTCGCCTGACATCTCCTAAATTCCCGCCGAGTCCAAGCAGGTATAAATTTTTAAAATTTCCGCGCTCGCGACGCCTCATCGGAAAAACGGCGCTTTTTACGACGCACAGTGCGTCCGCGCACTCGTAAAATCCGTTTTTCTTAAGTCGCACGTTCATCGGATCTGCTCGCTTAAAATTTCAGCCCCGTTTTCGCGCACGACCACGACGTCCTCGATGCGCACGCCAAACTCGCCGGGCAAGTAAATCCCCGGCTCCACGCTAAAGACCATGCCTTCTTTTAGCACGGTATCTCCACGCCTTGAGATAAACGGAAGCTCGTGAATATCGACTCCGACGCCGTGTCCCGTGCTGTGAAAAAACGCTTCGCCTAGACCCTGAGCGGCAATAAAATCCCTAGTCGCAGCGTCGATATCGCGCGCCTTTTTGCCGGGCATAACCGCCGCGATCGCCAGAGCCTGAGCCTCTTTTACGATCTCGTAAATTTCTTGCCGCTTGGCGTTTTTAAAATTTTGCTCTTTGCCGAAGTTAAAATTTTCGTCAAAGCACGCCGTGCGCGTCCTATCGGAGCAGTAGCGATTAAATTTAACCCCCGCGTCAAGCAGGAGCAAATCGCCCCGACGTAGCCGCTTTTTGCTCGGCAGAGCGTGCGCTTTAGCGGCGTTTTCGTTTATCGCGACGATAGGCGAAAAGCTAAGCGCGAGCTCGCCCTTTTTCTTAAAGATGAGCTCGGCGTTAAAAAACAGCTCCTCTTCGCTCATGCCTTCGCCCTCGGCGCGCACGAACGCGGCAAATTCGTCAAATCTTTCCGCACCCAGCTGCGCCGCGCGTTTTAAAATTTTTATCTCATCCTCTGATTTTATTATGCGCGAAATTTGCGAAAAATTCGCTCGCGCCTTAAATCTTATCCCAAGCCCTTTGCTTAGCGCCTCCCACTCGCCTGCGCTAAAATCGTAAGGGTTATACGCGAGCTCCTTTACACCAGCCTTTCGCAAAAATAGCCGCGCGTCTTTTATCAAATTTCGCTCGACCTCGATCACTTCGGTATCTTTGCAAAGCTCGCGCGCCTCGATGCTATAACGCGCATCGGTGAGGAAAAATTTGCGCCCCGCGAGACTCAAAAATATCGCGTTGTCGCAGCTGTATCCGCACTCGTGGTAAACAGCATTTTCGTCCTTTAGGATAAAATTTTTCAAATTTAATCCCAAACTTATTTGGCTTTCTGCTCGGCTCTGGCGGCTTTGATCTGCTCAAAGATTTGAATCATTCCGATCATCGCCAGATGGTATCCCACGGGGCCGAAACCGATGATCTGACCCGCTGTTACGGGCGCTATTAGACTTTTTTGTCTAAGCTCTTCCCTGCGAGCGATGTTTGAGATATGCACCTCGATCACGGGCAGACTGACTGCGGCGAGCGCATCGCGGATAGCGAGCGAAGTGTGCGTGTAGGCGGCGGGATTGATAATGATACCGTCGCAGGTGCCGAAGCACTCTTGGATCTTATCGACGATCTCGCCTTCGAAATTGCTCTGGAAAAACTCGATCTCATTGCCGCTCTGATCGGCGACCGCCTTCATCTGTTTATGGATGTCCTCCATCTTCATAACCCCGTAAATAGCGGGCTCGCGCATACCAAGCATATTGATATTCGGTCCTTGAATCACCATAATTTTCATTTTTGCGTCCTTGTTTTGAAATTTAAACAAAAATTATAACCAAAGCGAGCTTATTTTTTACTATGACGCCAAATTTGCCCGCTCAAGCCCAAGCGATAAAATTTTATCTCTAAATTTAGCGCGGAAGAGAATTTTATGCTAAAATCACGCGCTGTTTTAGATAAGGAAAACGATGAGAATTTTAAGGGCGAAGTGGGTTCTTGTCTGCGATGAGAATTTTAAAATTTTAAAAGAGGGCGCGATCGTCTTTGACGAGAAAATAATCAAGGTCTGCACCTTTGCAAGCGCGGCGCGCAAATACCCGCAAGCCGAAATTTTAGACTTTAGCGGCGACATAGCGATGCCTGCGTTTATAAATCCGCACGTGCATTTGGAATTTAGCGCAAACAAAGGCACGCTGCGTTACGGCGATTTTTTGGATTGGCTAGGCAGCGTCATCGCCTCAAGGCAGCAGCTGGACGCCGCGGCGCGCGGACGATTGATCTTGGAGCAGATCGCCGCGATGATGCGAAGCGGCGTGGGTACGATCGGCGAAATTTCAAGCTTCGGCGGCGAGGCTGAAGCTTGCGCAAAAAGCGGCATTAGAACCGTGTTTTTTAATGAAATTTTAGGCGCGAGCAAAGACGCTGCGGCGGAGAATATTTCTAAATTTAAAGAGCGATTTGAGCGCTCAAAGGCGCTTGCGAGCTCGCTTTTTATCCCCGCCGTGTCGGTACACTCGCCGTATTCGACGCATCCGCAGATTACGGAGTTTGCGACGAAGTTTGCCCGCGAAAACGGACTTGCTATAAGCACGCATTTTATGGAGAGCGCGTATGAGCGGCAGTGGCTGCGCATGGGTCGCGGCAAATTTAAAGCCTGGCTTGCTAAATTTAATCCTTCTCCCGCGCCTTTTTACTCGCCGCAGAGCTTCGTAGCGCATTTTAGCGGGCTTCGCACGCTCTTTACGCATTGCGTTTGGGTGGATGATTTTAGCATCTTTGATCCGAAGCTCCACTCGATCACGCACTGCGCGCGCTCCAACCGCCTGCTTAGCAAAAAGCGGCTAAGCTTTAAAAAGCTGCTCGCAAGCGGGCTTAATTACAACATCGCTACCGACGGGCTTAGCTCAAATTTCAGTCTAAGCTTTTTAGACGAGCTGCGCGCAAATTTAATGATGCATGACGAGCTGGGTTTGGCAGAGCTGGCGCGGGCGTTACTTTTAGGCGCGACGAGAAACGCTGCTGCGGCACTTGGGCTAAATTTGGGCGAGCTGAAAGCAGGTAAGCTCGCCGACATCGCCGTTTTTGAAGGCATTGAGTGCGATGAGGATCAGCTGCCGCTACAGCTCATTTTGCAGAGCAAAAATGCAAAATCACTTTTTATCGAAGGAATGAAATGCAATTTCTAAAAAATATCTTTGCGCCGATCGGCGCCGTGCTTGGGTTTATCAACAAATACTTTAAATCCCTGATTTTTCTGCTTATTTTGTTTTTGATTTTCGCTAGCGGCGAAAGCGCGCAACAAAAGGGTGCGAATCTCGCTCAGCTTTCGCTAAGCGGCGCGATAATGGACGATAGCGAAATTTTGGAAAAGATCGAAACTCTGAAAAACGACGAGGCGATCAAAGGAGTGCTCCTGCTGATCGACAGCCCCGGCGGCGCGCTAAGCCCGAGCGTAGAAATTTCGTTGGCCATCAAGTCTCTAAACTCGCGCAAGCCGGTCGTCGCCTACGCCAAGGGCACGATGGCGAGCGGCAGCTACCTAGGCGGCGTGTGGGCGAGTAAAATTTATGCAAATCCGGGCAGCTTCATCGGCTCCATTGGCGTGATCATGCAGGGCTTAGACGTGAGCGAAGCGGCCGCTAAATTGGGGTTTGCCGAACAGATCGTTAAAGCGGGCGAGCTCAAAGAGGCGGGCACTATGATGCGAAAATGGAGCGACGTGGAGCGCGCTAGTCTGCAAGCTCTCGTGGATGAGAGCTATGAGCTATTTACGCGCGAGGTGGCGCAGGCGCGCTCGCTGGATCTTAGGGAGCGCGATGCGTGGGCGAATGCGAGAGTATTTTTGGCTAGCGGCGCCAAAGGTGTCGGGCTTATCGACGAGGTGGGCTCCTTAGAGGACGCTAAGAGCGCGCTCATAAAGGCTAGCGGCGTAGCAGATCCGATCTGGCAGGAGCCCTCGGCGTACGAAAAGATGATAGATAGGCTAGCGAATAAAAGCGAGAGTTTGGTGCGCGGTGCATTCGGCGCGAAGCTGATGGCGTATTAGAATTTTAGAAATTTCGTAGAAATTTTAGAATATGAGGGAATTTTAAGAGTAGAATTTTGTGTGCAGAAGCATACCGGGTTTAATTGCTTTTAAATTTCCTCGCTTTTTCATTCGGTTTTCTTTAAAATTTTATTTTTTTACGAATTCTTTCTTCGTTTAAAGCCTCTCATTTCTAATGCATATTCAGCCCCCTTTAAGCATCGCTCTTGTATAATCACAATTCTGTTTCGCACGA
>CAUUQJ010000109.1:0-5300 GCA_963547085.1 uncultured Campylobacter sp.
GCGCTATTTTATATTTTTATAAAGACTATTTTAGTAAAATCGGGGCTTTATGAGCGAGATAAAAATTTTAATCACCGACAAGGATCTGTGCGCTCCGCGGCGGCTTTTGAGCAGGCGCGATAAGAAGCTGGCGTGCGCGCGAGCCCATCTGCGCGAGTTTCGCGTTTCGCGGGCGCTTAAGGCGCGCTTTAAAAAACGCGGCAAATTTTGCATCTCACACAAAAGCGCGGAGGGCAAAACGATCGTTGCCGTGGGTTTTGCGAGGCAAAAGTTCGGACTCGATCTTGAAATTTTAAAACCGCGGAATTTTGCCGCGGCGAGCGAGTTTTGTTTCAACGCCTTTGAGCGCGAGCTTTTGGCTGCGGCGGACGAGAGCGAAAAAGCGCTTGTTTTTTATAAAATTTACACGATCAAAGAGGCGCTGATTAAGGCGCGAAGCCTAGGTTTTTACGCGCTTGCTCGCGTGGGGCTGGCGCGCGGCGCAGACGGAGTGGTTTTGGCGCTTGATGAGCGCGGCAGGGCGTGGTCGCACAAGAGCTATATTTTGGAGGGCGAAATTTTGATTTCGCTCGTTTTTAGGGAGAATTTTTGAGACCTGTTTATCGTTTTTACGCTATTTCTAAAACGGCTTTCATTCTGCTTTGCGCCGCGTTTTTTATAGGCGGATGCGCGTGCAAGGCGCCTGAGCAGGTAGCGGAATTTAGCCAAAAGCAGTTCATCCTGACGGACGAGCTCGGCGTAAAAAGCAGAGCCCTGATCTCAAAAATTTCGCCCGCAAGCGGCGAAGAGAGCCGCTACAAGCTCGTCTGGCTCGATATGTTAGGCGCGCCGATAGCACGTAAAATTTTATCGATCAAAGGCGGCGAGGCGAAATTTCGCAACGACGGCTTCCTACCGCCCGATTCGCAAAGCGAGCGAGTATTTTTAGCCCTGCTTGAAAATGCGGATAAAGCAAATTTCGCCATAAACTCAAAGGGGCGCCGATATGACGCAGTATCTAAGTAGCCCGGGGCTCATCTGCGCGGGCGCAAACAGCGCCGCAGAGCTTTTTAGCGCGCTGTGCGAGAAGAGAAGATCTGCGCTGCAAAAGCTTAGCGTCTGTGGCAAAAATTTCATCTTTGGGCGCGTGGTTACGCCGCTGCCGCAGATCAAAGATCGCGCTTACGCCACGCGCACGAACGCTCTGGCGCTTTACGCCTGCCTCGGCGTGCAGGAGCAAATAGAGCAAGCCGTGCAAAAATTCGGCGCGCACCGCGTAGGCGTGGTGTTTGCGACCACCAATACCGGTGTGCAGGAAAACTATGCGGAATTTTTCGCTTGCAATAAGGGCGCGGAAAATTTTATCTCGCAAGACGGCGAAAACTCCGCGCCGTGCAGTGAAATTTCCACTCTAAACGGCGAAAATTTCGCCAAAATTTCAAAAGACGCAAACGATAAATTTAAAAACTTCTGCTTCGAGCGCAACTCCCACGCAAACCCCGCAAATTTTATCCGCGAACGCTTCGGACTAAAATCCGTCGCGATCGGAGTTTCGAGTGCGTGTACCAGCGGAAACAAAGCCCTAATCGAAGCTTCGCGCCTCATTTCTTGCGGATTTTGCGACGCGGTTGTATTCGGCGGCGCCGACGCATTAGACGAGCTCACGCTACAGGGCTTTAGCGCGCTTGAAATTTTAAGCGAGCAGCCGCTAAAGCCGTTTTCAGAGGCGCGTGCGGGCACAAATCTGGGCGAGGGAGCCTGTGCATTCGTGCTCTCGCGCGAGCGCATAAGCGACGTCGCGATTTTGGCTCACGCCGCAAACTCCGACGCCTACCACATCACCAAGCCCGATCCTAGCGCACGAATGCAGATCACGGCTATCAAAACTGCGCTAAAATCAGCGAGTTTTCAAAGCGTGGACTACGTAAATCTGCACGGCACCGGCACTGCGGCCAACGACGCGATGGAGGCCTTGGCTATGAGCGCCGCCCTACCCTTAGCGCCTGCAAGCTCGTCCAAATGGGCGATAGGACACACCCTGGGCGCGGCGGGGGCGATCGAGCTTGCCGTGTGCTACGAGGCGATCAGACAGGGCGTGATCCCGCCGAATTTTACGAACGATAAAATTTGTGGTGACTCGGAGGCTGAAATTTTTTGTGGCGCGCAGGCGCAGCACGGCGAGCGAAACGATGAAATTTTAAATAGCAAAAGCGATCAAATTTCATGCAGCTTGGGCGATGAAATTTTACAAAACGCGCAGGGTGAAATTTCAAAAAGCAGCGCAGATGAAATTTTAGCCGCGTCTAAAGCTTTGCATGGCGCGGACGATAAAATTTTAAAAGACGCCGCGGATCAAACTTCGCAAACGGGCGAAATTCCGGCTGCGCTGTCTAAATTTAATCTCACATGCGAAGCCAAAAAAGCGCGCGTAGATACCGCGATGAATCTAAGCTTTGCTTTCGGCGGCGACAACGCCGTAACCATAATAGGACGAGTATGAGAGCCTCTAGTATCCTACCGCAGAGCGGATATATGGTCTTCGCAGATGAAATTTTAGAGATTAGTGACGGATATGCGAGCTGTGCGTTTAGCGTTAAAGAGGACTCACCGTTTACCGAAAACGCAGAGCTCGGCAGCTACGCGTATATGGAGATCATGGCGCAGTGCATAGGCGCCTATTCGGGTCACCGAAACGGCGGCGAGGCAAGGCTCGGGTTTTTGCTGGGCGTGCGAAACCTCGATATTTCGCGCGCAAGCCTGAAAGTAGGCGAGCGCGTGATCGCGACGGCGAGGCAGAGCGTAAGCGACGGCGAGGGGTTATATATCTTCGACTGCAAGATCCGCTGCGGCGGCGAACATATCGCAAGCGCCACGCTAAGCGTGATGAACCCGAACGATGAAATGCTAAAGAGTATAAATGGCTAAGAGAATTTTAATCACCGGAGCAAGCGGCGGTATCGGCGAGGCGTGTGCGTTAAATTTAGCGCAAAAGGGCTACGGCTTGGCGCTAAACGGGCGCAACGAAGCAAAGCTAAAAGACGTAGCGAAACGCTGCTTGGACGCGGGCGCGGCGGAAGTTCAAATTTTAAAATTTGACGTCGCAGATACCGCTGCGGCACAGGAACATATCGAAGCAGACATAGAGGCAAACGGCGCGTACTGGGGCATCGTACTAAATGCGGGCATCACGCGGGATAACTCCTTCGTGTGGTTCGAACGCGAGGATTGGCAAAGCGTGATAGATACGAATTTAGGCGGGTTTTATAACGTCCTAAAGCCCGCGCTGATGCCGATGATCCGCGCCAAAAAGGGCGGGCGTATAGTCGTGATGAGCTCGGTTAGCGGAATTGCAGGCAACCGCGGTCAAAGCAACTACGCCGCTAGCAAAGGAGGCCTAATCGCCGCGGCAAAATCCCTGGCGATAGAACTTGCAAGCCGCAAGATCACGGTAAACGTCGTGGCTCCCGGGCTCATCAAAACGGCAATGAGCGAAGGTATAAACGAAACTGCAAGCGAGCAAATTTTAAGCGCGATCCCGCTAGGGCGCATCGGCGAGCCGAGCGAGGTAGCGCATTTGGTGGAGTTTTTACTAAGCGAAAATTCCGCATATATCACAAAAGAGGTTATTAAAATAGACGGTGGATTATGTTAAATAGAGTAGTTATTACGGGTTTTGGCAACGTCTGTGCATTCGGACGGGACTGGGCGAGCATAAAGCAGAATTTGGCGCAGCAAAAAAGCGCCGTAGTTTATATGAGCGAATGGGATATTTTCGGCGAGGAGCTAAATACAAGGCTGGGTGCGCCGATACCAAACTACGCGCCGCCTGCGCACTGGAACCGCAAAGATACCCGCTCGATGGGCAAGGTAGCGATGCTTGGCGTCGATGCCGCGGGCGAAGCTCTAGCGGATGCGGGGCTTTTAGAAGATGAGCGCATAAAGGACGGTCGTATGGGCGTCGCAGCGGGTAGCTGTAGCGGTGATGCGAAGGCTACGGGCGAGGTCATAGATATTTTGCATGGCAAGGATAGCACCTTCAACGCCAACTCATACGTAAAGATGATGCCTCACACCGTCGCTGCAAATATTGCGATCTACTACGGGCTAAAAGGCAGGCTCATACCTACGAGCTCTGCGTGCACGAGCGCGTCTCAAGCGATCGGCTACTCCTACGAAGCGATAAAATTTGGCCTTGCGGATATGATGCTGGCAGGCGGCGCGGATGAACTACACCCAAGCCAGGCATTCGTATTTGATAAGCTCTACGCGACAAGCTGCAAAAACGACACCCCTACTCTCAGCCCCGCACCCTTTGATATAGCGCGTGATGGGCTGGTTTTGGGCGAAGGCGGCGCTATGTTCGTGCTAGAAAGCCTCGAAAGCGCACTTGCGCGCGGCGCTAAAATTTACGCCGAGATAGTGGGCTTCGGCACAACCTGCGACGGCACGCATATCACCCGCCCACAGAGTGAGACTATGCGCGCGGCGATGCAGCTGGCGCTCAAAGACGCCGCCATCTCGCCGGATCTCATCGGGCACGTAAACGCCCACGCTACAGCGACTAAACAGGGCGACATCGCAGAATCTATGGCGACGCATGAAATTTTCGGCTCGCAAATGCCAGTGAGCTCTTATAAAGGCTATTTTGGTCATACTTTGGGCGCGTGCGGAGCGCTAGAGAGCTTCATCTCGGTGATGATGATGAACGAGGGGTTATTCTATCCGAATCTAAATTTACGTGATATCGATCCGCAGTGCGCGCCGCTTAGGTACCTCACGCAGCCGCAGGAGATAAAGACGGACTATGTTATGAATAACAACTTCGCTTTCGGCGGCGTAAACACATCTTTGATTTTTAAAAAATTTATCGACTAAAGGAGAGAAAATGAAAAAATTTCTATTTTTCGTAATTGCGACGCTTTTTGTCGCTAATTCGGCTTATGCCAAAAACGATATCGTGCGCTTCCCGATCGCAGCGGCGCTTGCAGAGCCAGACGCCAAAGCCAAGCTTGATCCGAACATAAAATTCTACTTCGGTAACAAATCCGCAGGCAGAAAGATCACGCAGCAGCTAAGCTCGAATAAAAAAGCAAACGGCGTTGGCAAGAGCGATCAAGCCGCATGCAACCGTGCGTTTTTATCGGCGCTGCTTAGTTTTCAAGATCGCGCCAAAAAAGAGGGCGGCAATAAGGTCGTCAACATCACGAGCTACTATTACAAAAACGTTTTCGTGAGCGACAAAGAGTTTGAATGCGGCGTAGGCACGATAATGAGCGGCGTCACGCTAAGAGGCTATATTGCAAAATAAACTAAGCTTCGGC
>CAUUQJ010000110.1:0-5263 GCA_963547085.1 uncultured Campylobacter sp.
TAAACGCTCGTGATCTTCGGGATCACGTCGCCGCTGCGGATGATGCCTACGAAATCGTTTTTCATCAGCCCCAGCCGCGCGATCTCGTCGAAATTATGAAGCGTCGCGTTTGAAACGTTCGCGCCGTCGATATTTACGCTATCTACGACGGCTACGGGGGTGACCGCGCCGGTGCGGCCGACCTGTAGATTGATCTCGCGCAGCCGCGTTACCTTTTCGACCGCAGGGAATTTATATGCGACCATAAAGCGCGGGAATTTCACTGTATAGCCCATCTTCGCGCACTTTGAAAGCTCATTTACGCGGATTACCATGCCATCTAGCATCAGATCTTTGCTCGCGCGCATGCTATGCAGCGCCTCGTACGCGCTCCTGATCTCGCTTGCGCTCTTGCAGATGCGGCAAAACTCGTCGCGCAAAAAGCCGAGACTGCGCACGAACTCCATTATTTGCGAGTGCAGCGCAAAGCCTAACGAATGCTCGCCCACCCCCCACGGGATAAATTTTAGCTTCCGCTTCGCTACGATCGCGCTATCTAGCTGGCGCAGGCTTCCCGCGGCGGCGTTGCGCGGGTTTGAAAACAGGCTCTCGCCGTTTGCGGCGCGCTCATCGTTTAGCGCGTCAAAATCGCTCTTTGCGATCAGCGTCTCGCCGCGGATCTCGATCCTTTGCGCGTAGGGTATCTGAAGCGGCACCGATTTGATCGCTCTTGCGTTTTGCGTCACGTCCTCGCCTATAAGCCCGTCGCCACGCGTCGCCGCGCTTATCAGCACGCCGCCTTCGTAGGTCAAATTTAAGCTCGCGCCGTCAAATTTCGGCTCGACGTAAAACTGCGCGCCGCTCTTCTCGCCGCGAGCTAGCCACGCCAAAAGGTCCGCGTCGTCGAAAATATCCTCCATCGACCACATCTGCACGCCGTGAGCGAGTTTGGAAAAGCCCTCGCTGATCGCGCCTCCGATGCGCCGCGTAGGCGAGTAGGGCAGCGCGAGCTCGGGGTTTTGCTCCTCAAATTTCTCCGCTTGCGAATAAAGCTCGTCGTACTCCTCGTCGCTTGCGATAGGCTTATCGTCGGTGTAATATGCCCGCGCCCACGCATTTAGCGTATCTACCGCGGATCTGTATTCATCGTAGTTCATCTTGCGCTCGCATCTTTAAATTTTAAAATTCCGCACGCCGTTAAAATTCCGCATTCCGTTAAAATTTTACGTCGCATTAGAATTTTACGCTCAGCGGCGAGTTCCTTCGCTCCAAACACTGCGCCGCATAACGAGTAAATTTTAAATTCCATTGTCGAACTCCTTTAGCGCGCGCTCGTAATCAGCCGGCGTGTCGATGCCGATGCTCGCGGTTTTTATTTCAAGCATCGCGATCTTTTCGCCCGCGCTTATGGCGCGAAGCTGCTCGAGTTTTTCGGTATCTTCCAGCACCGAGGCGGGCAGGGCACAAAACCGCTTTAAATTTCGCACGCTGTATGCGTAGATGCCGATGTGTCCGAGGTAGCACTCGCATGCCGCGCGCGGGTAGGGGATGAGCGAGCGTGAAAAATAGATCGCAAAGCCCGCGTTATCAAGTACTAGCTTGACTAAATTCGGATCCTCCGCCGCCTGAGGGTTTATGTATTTGTAGCAGCTCGCCATAAATGCGCCCTTTTGCGCGATCATGGCGTGGGCGAAATCTTTAAATTTAATCAAATTTTCGCTCTCGAAAAAGGGCTCGTCGGCTTGGATATTGATGATGATCTCGTTCTCCGCAAGCGCTGCGTTTGCGACCGCTTCATTGATCCGATCGGTGCCGCTTTGATGCTCGCGCGCGGTGAGAACTGCGTCAAAGCCGTAATCTTGCGCGATCTTTAAAATTTGCGGCTCATCTACGGCGATTAGCACGCGGTCTGCCTTGGCGGCATTTTGAGCCGTTTTGATAAACATCGGCACGCCGCCGAACTCACATAAAATTTTATTTTTAAAGCGCGTCGAAGCAAGGCGCGCGGGGATTACTATCATTTTTTGATCCACTCCATTATGGCATTTTTGATCTCGCTTTGCTCCACGACGCTAGAATGCACCTGCGGCGCGCTAAAAAGGCGCGAGATCTGCGGCGGAATGTCGCTGCGAAATTCCTTCGAAAGCGCGATCATATCGGCTCGCTCGTCCTCGCAAGCCCTGCCTTTGATCGCGCCGATCATCGACGGCGTAAATTTAATCCACTTCGCGGTCGAGATGACGAGATTTAGGCGGCTTTCGTCAAGCAGCTTAAAGCAGGTCGCCGTGTGTGGATCGATCAGCACGCCGTGCTCACTTTCTTGCTTGATAAACTTAGCGCACTGTATATCGTCGCAAAAATCCGCCTCGAAGACCTCGCGCAGCTTCGCAAGTTCGCTCTCGCTGAGTTTGTAAAATTTATCTCGCGCCAGGCTTTGCATTAGCTCGCTCGTGCGCGTATCGCCGAACATATCGCTAAGTAGCCGCTCGACGTTGGAGCTAATCAAAATATCCATCGCAGGGCTGATCGTGCGGATAAGCTCGCGCTTTCGCAGATCGTAGATGCCGCGCGTAAAAAGCTCGGTTAGGATATTGTTCGCGTTTGAAGCGATCTTGATTTTGCCGATCTTTGCGCCCATCTTTTTGGCGAAATACGCTCCCAGCGCGTTGCCGAAATTTCCGCTAGGGACTATGACGTCGAAAGTATTAAATTTAGCGCTCTGTTTTACGCTCTGCGCGCTGTTTGCGCCCGCCGCGTCAAAATTTTTGCCGCACGCCTGGCACTGATCGCTTTGCTTTAAATTTTGCTCGAGGCTCAATACGCCGTGCTTTGAGAAATAGATGCTAGCATAGAGGTAGTAGATGATCTGAAATAAAATCCTGCCGAAATTTACCGAGTTTGCGGCGCTTAAATTTAAATTCGCCCGCGCGAGCTCGTTTTTAAAATCCTCGTCTGCTAGCAGTGATTTTAGCGCGCGTTGCGTATCGTCGAAGTTGCCGCATACGCCTAAAATTTTAAGATTTGCCGCGCTTTGTTTGACCATCTGCTGGCGCTGTATCTCGCTCGTGCCGCCCTGCGGATAGAGGCAGACCGCTTTGATGTTTTCGTCGTCCGCAAAAGCCTCCAGCGTCGCAGGCCCCGTGTCGCCGCTAGTGGCGCACATTATTAAAAATTTTTCATTTCTAGATTTTGCGATGCTTTTTAAAAGCGCGCCGAAGGGCTGCAGCGCCATATCCTTAAACGCGAGCGTCGGGCCGTGGTAAAGCTCCAAAATATAGGCGTTTTCGCTTAGCTTTTTGATCTGGACGGGGCAGGCGGGATTTTCAAATTTATCGTAGCGCTTTAGCGCGTCTTCAAAGACCTCGCTGCTTACGTCAAAATCGAAGCTTTCAATGATTTTAAGCGCGATCTGTTTGTAGCTCAGATCCTCGCACTGCTTAAAAAAATCCTCGCTCAAAAGCGGCAGTCGCTCGGGGCTGAAAAGCCCGCCGCCGCTCGCGCTCGGATTTAGCAGCGCGTAGCTAAGATCCGCTTTTTGCGAAAAATCTCTCGTAGAAACCAGTTTCATCTTTTTCCTTTTTAAAATTTTAAAATTTACGCCCGCCCAAGCGCTTTAAATTTGATCGTTTGGACTTTTTGCATGGACTTCGGCATTGCGGTTTTAAGCCTGCCGCATCCGCCTCGCGCCTAAATTTCTTCCTTTATCAAACTTCCTATGCCGCCGTCGGTAAAAAGCTCAAGCAGGATCGAGTGCGGAATTTTGCCGTTGATGATATGCGCGGCATTTGCGCCGTTTCGCACGCATTGCAGGCACGCATCGACTTTGGGGATCATGCCGCCTGCAATCGTGCCGTCCTTTTTAAGCTTCGAAATTAGCGCGGCATCAAGCTTGCTGATTAAATTTCCCTCTTTATCGAGCACGCCGTCAATGTCGCTTAAAAATATCGCCTTGCTCGCTTTTAGCGCAGCTGCGATCCTACTGGCGCAGAGATCGGCGTTGATATTAAAGCTCACGTTTTCGTCCGCCTCGCCGCCCGCAAGCGGGGCGATCACGGGCAGATAGTCCTTTTGTAGCAGGTCATTTATCAGCTTGGTGTTTACCTCGGTGATCTCGCCTACGAAGCCGTATTTTTTCTCATCGAGGAATTTTGCCCTCAAAAGCCCGCCGTCCTTGCCGCTGATACCGATCGCGGGCGCGCCGTTTTGGTTCAAAAGCGCCGCGATCTCTTTATTTACCGCGCCGCTTAGCACCATTTCGGTAATTTCGATCGCGTCTTTATTCGTTACGCGAAGCCCGTCGCAAAATTCGCTCTGCACGCCGATCTTATCCAGGGTCTGATTGATCTTTTTGCCGCCGCCGTGCACGACGATGATCTTGATGCCGACCATATGCAAAAGCACGATATCGCGGGCAAAATCAAGCTTGAGCGCATCGTCGGTTTGCGCCGCGCCGCCGTATTTAACGACGAAAATTTTATCTCTAAATTTACGGATATAGGGCAGCGCAGAGATGATGACTTCGGCGGTTTTGCTCTTTTTTATCATAAAATTCCTTTAAAAACCTTATTTTATCATAGCTTGGTTTATGTAGTTTTGAATTTTGCGGATAAAGTTTTCGCTTAGCTTCAAATTTAACAAAATCACCGAAATTTCTGCGCTCAAATCCTTCAATTTCACGTAATCTTTCGCCGTGCATAGGATATGCTCCGCGTCCTCGCGCCTTAGCAGCTCTAAAATCTGCTCTTTTTTGAAATCGTAATGGTCGGGAAAGAAGGCGTGGGCTTTTGCGAGCGGTAAAAACTCTTGCAGACGCCAAGGCTTGGCGATAGCGCTGATTAGGATCGTGCGGGATTTTTCAAAACCAGCCTCTTTGGAATTTAAAATTTTATCCGCAATGCCTGGGTTTAAATTTGAAATTTCATCTATGGCGCGATTTAAATTTAAATCCGAAATTTTATCCGTAGCGGAATTTGAAATTTCATCCGTGCCGTTTAGCCCCTCTTGCAGATCCGCCGCCGAAACGATCTTAAACTCCTGCGAAATATCGCTTTGCGCGGGTATGAAATCCGCAAATTTATAAAAAAACGGCGGGTAGCGATATGCGGCGAAGGGCAGGCAAAATGGCAGCTTCGGCGCGCTTTGCGGGCGCAGCAAGATATCAAATTTAGAGATATTAAATTTAGAAAATCCGTCGTCTAAGATCACCAGCTCAAAGCCGAGAGTTTGCGCGCGCAAAATCCCTGCAGCGCGATCTTCGCTGACGATCACGTTTGCGCCGCGCAAA
>CAUUQJ010000111.1:0-5249 GCA_963547085.1 uncultured Campylobacter sp.
AGCGCCGCAAACTCGCCCGCACAGGTATCTACTTCGTTGTATTCAAGGTCGATGCCCTGTCTGGCGCAGGCAAAATGGATGTCGTTTTGCGTAAGACCCAGATTGTCCTTTTTGTTGATCAAATTTGCGATCATCTTATCGCTAAAGCCCCAGCTCTTAGCCTGTCTCAAAAGCGCCGCGTCGTTGATGATCTCCATATCGATGCACTCTTCAAATTTTACGATCTGCTCGATCTGGCTCAAAAACCAGCGGTCGATCTTGCTAAGCTCGTAAATTTGATCCACGCTCATGCCCGCTCTAAAGCCCTGGGCGATATATAAAGCTCTATCTTGCTGCGCGTTACGAAGCCCGAAGATGAGATCTTTTTCGCTCAAATTTAGCTCCACGAATCCGAAGTAGCCCTTCTCCAGCGAACACAGCGCCTTTTGAATGCTCTCTTTAAAGCTACGCCCGATCGCCATCACCTCGCCGATACTTTTCATCGCGGTGCCGAGATAGGGATTTGCGCCAGGGAATTTTTCAAACGCAAAGCGCGGAATTTTAGTCACGATATAATCGATCACGGGCTCAAAGCTTGCGGGCGTGCCGGTGATGTCGTTTTTAATCTCATCCAGGCTAAAGCCCACCGCTAGCATCGTAGCGACCTTGGCGATCGGATAACCCGTGGCTTTGGACGCGAGAGCCGAGCTGCGGCTTACGCGCGGGTTCATCTCGATGACGATCATGCGACCAGTTTGCGGATTTACCGCAAACTGCACGTTTGAGCCGCCCGTATCCACGCCGATCTCGCGTAAAATTTTAAAGCTCGCGTCGCGCATCCTTTGATACTCTTTATCGGTAAGCGTAAGAGCGGGCGCAACCGTGATAGAATCGCCCGTATGCACCCCCATCGGGTCGAAATTTTCGATCGAGCAGACGATGATGCAGTTATCCTTATGATCGCGGATCACCTCCATTTCGAACTCTTTCCATCCAAGCAGGCTCTCTTCGATCAAAATTTCATTTATCGGGCTCACGTCTAGCCCATTTTGCGCGACCTCTTTAAACTCGTCGATATTGTACGCTACGCCGCTACCTGCGCCGCCCAGGGTGTAGCTAGCACGGATAATGAGCGGAAAGCCGATCTCATTTGCAGCAGCCATCGCCTCTTCGATATTGTAAGCGTATTTGGATTTAGGCAGATCCATTCCGATCTTAATCATCGCTTCTTTAAATTTTACCCTATCCTCGCCCTTTTTGATCGCTTCAGGCTTAGCGCCTAGAAATTTCACCCCCGCTAGCTCGCCGCTTTCGTAAGCCTGCATCGCGACGTTTAGCGCGACCTGTCCGCCCATCGTAGGCAGGATCGCATCGACGCCCTCGCGCTTCATGATGCGTAAAATGCTCTCTTTGGTGATAGGCTCGATATAGGTAGCGTCGGCAAAATCAGGATCGGTCATAATGGTAGCGGGGTTAGAATTTATTAACACTACGCGGTATCCGAGGCTCTTTAGCGTCTTAGCCGCCTGCGTGCCGCTGTAATCGAACTCACACGCCTGGCCGATTACGATCGGACCGCTGCCGATCAATAAAATCGTCTTAATATCATCTCTTTTGGGCATCAATTTTCCTTTGTAACGACATACAAAAACGCCGGCATCTCGGAGCTCACGTAGGGCTCTACGACGGCGCTTTTGTATAGCTTCCCGTTTTGAATCTCTTTAACCTTTCCTACCGGCACGCCGGCAAAAAAAATCCCGTCCTTGCCGCTGGTAAGCACCTCATCACCTACCTTGGGATCGAGCCATTGTGGGATGTATCTGACTACGAGCTCGTTATTTTCGCCGCCTGCGACGCCAGGAATTTGAGCGTCACCTATGAAAACGGAGAAATTGCTCTTTTCGTCGCGCTGTAAGATCGCAAGCGGGCGCCCGTCTTTATTTACTAAAATTCCTGCGGTCTTGCCCTCACTGATGAGGCCGTAAATTTTGTTTGGGTTAAAATTTTCAAAATTTACGAAGAATTTGTTGTAGTCGTTTAGATTCGCGTAGCTTAGCGCCTTTACGAGCTGGACTTTGGGCTCATAAATAGAGCTGTTTTTGTCGATCAAAATTTTATTCAGCTCTCCTGCGAACGTACTAAGCAGCATCGCCGATTTTTTTAGCTCGGCGTTTTCTTCTCGTAGAGCTTTGATCGTCTCTGCCTGATTAAAATGCTCATTCACAGCGCTTTTTACCCGATCGCTCACGCCGTAATAAACCTCTAAAATTCCTCCTGCAAATCCGATAAATTTGCCGTGGATATATGAGCCGAACGTAAGCGAAACGGCTACCAGCAAAACCGCGACGAGAAGGAGTTTGAGATTAGTCATTTGCCGCTTGTTTTAGCGATTTGATCTCTTCTAGGGCTTTTCCCGTGCCGTTTGCGACGCACAGCAGTGGCTCGTCCGCGACGAAAACCGGAAGCTTTACGGTGTCGCTTAGATATTTATCTAGTCCGCGAATAAGCGCACCGCCGCCCGTTAGCACGACGCCGTTTTCGACGATGTCGGCGGCGACTTCTGGCTGAATGCTCTCTAGCACAAATTTCAGCGCGTCTGCAATCTCTCTGATTGAGTCTTTGATCGCCTCTCTAACGTCCTCGCTCGTAAGATCGACCGAGCTTAAAAGCCCGCTGATCTGGTCTTTTCCTTTGACCGTGTATGTAAGATCTTTTTGCTGTTGCACCGCCGTACCGATCTTGATCTTAATCTCCTCGGCTGCGCGCTCCGAAATAAGCAGGCTATACTTTTCTTTGACGTAATTAACGATGCTCGCGTCGATCTTATCGCCCGCGACGCGGACGGATTTGGCGCTGATGATACCGCCTAAAGAGATAACGCCGATCTCGGTGGTACCGCCGCCGATATCCACGACCAGCGAGCCGCGTGCTTCATTTACGGGAAGTCCCGCGCCGATCGCCGCAGCCATCGGCTCTTCTATTAGATAAACTTCTCGCGCGCCCGCTATCATTGCACTTTCACGCACGGCTTTACGCTCGACCTGAGTTAGCCCGTAAGGAACCGAGATGATGATGCGCGGGCTTACGAAAAAGCGGCGCTTGTGGGTCTTTTCGATAAAATACCTAATCATCTTCTCCGTCATATCAAAATCCGCAATAACGCCATCTTTCATCGGGCGCACCGCTTCGATATCGCCAGGAGTGCGTCCTAGCATCTCTTTAGCCTCGGCGCCCACGGCGATGATCCTTTGCTTGCCATAGCGCTCGTTTTGTACCGCGACGACGCTCGGTTCGTTGATGATGATGCCTTTATCTTTTAGCAACACAAGCGTGTTTGCCGTGCCTAGATCGATGCCCATATCCCTAGAAAATAATCCTAGAATCGAATCAAGTAACATTTATCCCCTTTATGCAGTTAAATTTTGTTTTACAAGTATCGGCTTGGAGACGCCGTCTACGACCTCTTTGGAGATGATGACGTCATAGCCCTTAAGCTCAGGCAGATCGAACATAATATCGATCATAATCTCCTCGATTATGCTGCGAAGTCCGCGCGCACCGGTTTTGCGCTTGATCGCAAGGCTCGCGACCTCCCTTAGCGCGTCGTCGTCAAATTTTAAATTTGCGCCGTCTATCGCAAAGAGCTTTTGATATTGTTTTAAGATCGCATTCTTCGGCTCGGTTAAAATTCTAACCATCGCCTTTTCGTCGATCTCATTTAGCGTAGCCACTACGTGCAAGCGCCCGATGAGCTCGGGGATTATGCCGTAATGCACCAGATCGTCGGCCTCGACCATATTTAATAAATTTAAGCTTTCTTTCTTGCTGCGCTTGGTTTGGTTAAATCCTAGCACGTTCTGCCCGATGCGGCGGTTGATGATCTCGTTTAGCCCGTCAAACGCGCCGCCGCAGACGAATAGGATATTAGTAGTATCGATCTGGATGAAGTCCTGATTTGGATGCTTGCGGCCGCCCTTTGGAGGGATATTTACGACGCTTCCTTCGATGATCTTAAGCAGCGCTTGCTGTACACCTTCGCCGCTTACGTCGCGCGTGATACTGCGGTTTTCGCTCATTCGCGCGATCTTATCGATCTCATCTACGAATACGATACCGCGCTGCGCCTTCTCTACGTCGCCGTCCGCGGCCTGCAAAAGGCGGGTGAGGATATTTTCTACGTCCTCGCCGACGTAGCCCGCTTCCGTTAGACTCGTAGCGTCGCTAATGGCGATCGGCACGTCCAAAAATCGCGCCAAGGTCTGCGCCATAAGCGTCTTGCCGCTGCCGGTAGGCCCGATAAGCAAGATATTTGATTTTGAAATTTCTGTATCGTCGCCCTTCGCGTCGGTCTGTCTGAAAATTCTTTTATAGTGGTTGTAAACGCCGACGCTAAAAATTTTCTTAGCGCGCTCCTGACCGATGACGTAGCGGTTTAGAACCTCCATCAGCGCCTTTGGCTTGATAGCCTCGAAATCAATCTCTTTATTTTGATTTTGTACCGCCTCATTTTGACCCTCGCTGCCGTGGATAGCGGCATATGCCATATCGATACAATAGCTGCAGATAGCCGCCGTACCGTCGTCGTTAGGATAGATACGACGTCCGTCCGCGCCCGTTTCACCGCAAAAACTGCACTTATTTGCCATTAAATTTTACCCTTATCTAGCGGAATTCCGCGTTTCGTGTTGATTATAAACTCGCACATCTTGCGCACGTTTTGATCGCTCGTTTCGTTTAATAAAATTTGCGCCTGCTCCTTTAAGCCCCCACCCTGGTTGAATAAAAATTTATACGCCCGATTTATCGTCTCGACCGTCTCTTTATCGAAACGGCGGCGGATGCCCGTTAAATTTAACCCACGTATATAGGCGCGATTCCCCTCGGCTAGGCAAAACGGCACCACGTCCTGACTAAGCGCGCTAGCTCCTGCGATCATGCAGCTCTCGCCGATCTGAACGAACTGATGCACGGGGGTAAGCCCGCCGATAACGGCATAATCGCCCATTACGACGTGGCCTGCGAGCGTGGCGTTGTTAGCTAGGATTATGTTGCTGCCCAGCACACAATCGTGCGCGATATGGCAATACGCCATCATAAATAGATTATCGCCGATGCGCGTAAATCCGTCGCCCTTATGCGAGCCCGAGCTGATCGTGCAAAACTCGTGAATCGTAGCGTTTTTGCCGATGATTAGCCCCGTGCGCTCGCCATCTTCAAAGCTCATATCCTGCGGAATTTCGCCCACGATAGCGTATGAAAAAATTTTAGAG
>CAUUQJ010000112.1:0-5115 GCA_963547085.1 uncultured Campylobacter sp.
CCGACCTTTTCGTTGTAGCTGACGTCGAGCTTCAGATCGTATAGTTTGCTTAAAATTTCGCTCTTTATGATCTGCTCGGCTTTGCCGTATGCGACCTCGCCGCCGCCTTTTACGAGCGCGACGTATCCGCCTAAAAGCAGAGCGAAATCGGGATTGTGCGTGGCTAAAACGACGGTGTAGCCGTTTTTGAGAAGCTCCTTTGTGGCGCGGAGGAATTTGTATTGGTTGGCAAAGTCTAACGCCGAGGTCGGCTCGTCGAAGATCACGATCTTGGGCTCGCTGCAAAGGGCGCGCGCGATGGATGCCATCTGCCTCTGGCCGCCGCTTAGGCGCGTGATGATCTTGTCTTTTAGGTGCCAAATTTCAAGCATTTTCATGTAGCGCTGCGCGAGCTTGTAGTCGTTTTCGCTCGGCTGCGAAAAGATCCCGATATGCGCCGTGCGCCCCATCAGGACGTATTCGAAGACGCTGTAGTCGTACTCGCAGACCTCGCTTTGCGAGACGTAGCCGATGATCTCGGCGCGCCCTTTGGCGCTGAGGCTCGCCATATCCTTGCCGTCGATTGAAATTTTACCGCGCAGAGGCTCAAGCGTGCCGCTGATTAAATTTAAAAGCGTCGATTTGCCCGCGCCGTTTTGCCCCAAAATCGTCAGCATCGCGCCCGCTTCGAGGTTGAAATTCACGTCGCGCAGCGTCAGAGAGGCGGATTTTACGTAGCCGAAGTCTAAGCTCTCAACCCTAACCATTTAGCTTCCTTTTATTTTTAAGCAGGATGAATATAAAAAATAGCGTGCCGATAAAGCCCGTAAGCACCCCTAACGGGATCTCGCTTTGATTTATACTGCGCGCTACGTCATCTACGATGAGCACGAAGATCGCGCTTAAAAATATGCTCGCGGGAATCGCTTTGGTGTTGCTCACGCCCACGATCATGCGCGTTAGATGCGGCATCAAAAGCCCCACCCACGCGACTATGCCGCTAATACACACGCTGCTTGCGGTTAGCAGCGTCGCGCAGACGATGATGATGCCCCGCTCCAGCACGACGTTTACGCCCAGCTTCGCCGCGGTCGCATCGCCCATGGATAGGACGTTTATGCGGTAGCTCATCAGCACCAAGATAGCGATACAAACCCCCATCACCGGCGCTATCATCACTAGCACGGAGGGATCGACCTTCGCAAGGCTTCCTAGCTGCCAATATACGATGTCTGCAAGCTTCGTCTCGGGATCAGCCATAAATTTTAAAAATCCGATCAGCGCGCCCATCAGACCGCTTACGATGATGCCCGCAAGCACGAGCATTATGGTGGCGCTCGAACGCAGCGCGCGCGTGATTAGAAGCGTAATGCAAACCGCCGCAAGCCCGAAAACAAAGGCGAAAAGCTGGATCAAAAGGATGTTTAGATCAAGCAGGATCGCGATCGCCGCGCCCACGCAAGCCCCCGCGCTGACGCCTAAGAGATCGGGCGAGACGAGCTGGTTTTTAAAGACGCCCTGATACGCCGTGCCGCTGATGCCAAGCGCCGCGCCCACGAGTACCGCGGCGATGATGCGCGGCAAGCGCACATCCATAACGACGTTGTGGACGTTTTGCGCTACCTCGCCGCCGCTAAGCGCTTTTAAAACCTCGGCAATGCTTAGTCCGAAGCGCCCTATACAAAGCGACACGGCGACTGCTGCGATCGTCGCCAGTATCAGCAGCACGAGCATAAATTTAAAATTTTTCATACCTTCCCTTGCTTTAAATTTTATCTTTTGTCTTAAATTTAATCTTTGAAATTTCGCTTCATCGAAATCCGCTTAAAATTTCACTTTCTAGCTCGCGGGCGAAAGACTTGCAGTAAAATTCTTTCGTGATAGCTCCAAGATCAATATTTCAGAAAAGATCCGGATGAAAATTTTAGCCGCCTGCAAGCTTTGTAGTGACATCTCCTTGCCCGTGAGGTCTCAGCCGAAAATGTTTGCAGGCGCAGCATAGACGCACTTTTGCTGCACCGCCTCAAGCTGCGAAACGCAGGACTTGACGGCAGCGCCTCCGCCTCACATGACGTCTTCTGCCGATGACGACGCAGAGACTGCAGCGGCTTTGATTTATGCATCTAAATCCTTAAACAAATATGGCATTTTAGCACATATCATATTAAATTTTTATGATTTCAACTTTCATACATGCGGACGAGACCCAATGGCGTACAGCTTCGTGCAATAAGGCTTTTAGCAAAATTTAGCTTGCGGATTTCAGATGAGCGCCTACGAAATTTACGCCAAGATGGAATTTTAAAATTTCATCCTTTCGCGAAAGATAGACTTAAGCCCGATGGCGGAATTTGCCCGGCTAAATTTCGCCTATTTAGCAGCAGGAGCGGCGCGCGGCGAAATTTTACGTAGGATTTGAAGATTTGATTTAAAATTCCACGAACGGATGTGGCGCGAAAATTTTATCTTTATTTGACCTCGGTTTTGCTAGCCACTTAGTTGTAGAATTTTACTGCTCGTTTAGCTGTGGGATTTTATTTGCCCGCAAGAGGTTAAATTTTATCATGAAATTTCGCATCGCTTAAAATGCGATGCGAAATGAATCCGTCCGTTGCTACTGCCAGCCTAGGGATTTACGCTTTAGGCGCATATCACTTACCATTTTTAACGCAAGTGCGACCGGATCGGTATCTACGTGCATCACAGAGCCAAGCGCACGCCTGGTACCCTCTTTGAAAAAGTGTATGACGTTTGCGGAGCCGTGGATTTGATACTCGACGCAGTGATACGAGTCGATGCCCATCAGGCGGAATCCAAGCGAGGCATCGACGCCCTTTTCGTTCGCCCACTCGGGAGAGGTAAAGGCAAGCGGCAGCTCGTAGAGATTTTTGCCTAGCACTCCTGCGATACCTGCGAAAATTCCGCTGGAGCGGGTATTATCGATACATTCGCCCACGTGCCATACCGGCGGAAGCTCATCTTTTTCTAAAAACGCCCGCAGCGACGCGCCTGCTTTTTTATACGCGCTTTTTTGGCAAAAGCCCAGCTTCATTAGCGGAAACGACGCGCAGCCGTTGGTTAGGATTAGGACGTTATTTTCGATTAGGGTTTGTGCGACATCTATGATAGCGCGCTCATAAGGCACTTTAGGATTGGTGCAGCCGACCATATTTACGATGCCTAAAATTTCACCGCTTTTTAGCGCGTGCGCTAACGGCTCCATGCCGCCGTAGTGCTTATGGACGAATTCTACCGAAAAGCCCACTTCGGCCTCGACTTCGTACGGCGGGATATATACCGGCAGGCCCTTGCGCTTTTCGTGAGATTGCAATGCGCGATCTAGAATTTTACGCGCTAAATTCCTAGTCTCGGCGATATTGCTATGGTGGTGATCGTAGCCGATATGTTCGGCTCCGGGGAGCCTAGCTGATGAGCTTGTGGTAACGACCTTGGTCTGGAAGCAGTTAGCCACATCCATGATCGCAGGATAGACATCTTGGACATCGGCGACCCACAGATCAAGTGCGCCTGTGCCTATGACGAGTTCGGCAGTTACGGCGTTTGAGAGCGGCACGACGCCCCAGTTGCGATACATCGCCGATAGCCCGGAACAGCACACGCCGTAAAATGCGATCCCCTGCGCGCCTATTGCGCGAGCCTTGTCTTGGTATTCCTTAGAATTTCCGATCTCTACTATTAGGCTTACTAATGTCGGCAGATGTCCGTGCACAGCGATATTGACCCAGCCTTTTTTAAGCGCGCCCATATTGCTTTTGGAAGTTACGCGATCTCCTACGCCAAATAGCGCATCCGTAGCGATATTCGCAGCTACTACGCCGGTGAATGTAAAAGCAAGCCCGCAGCGCAAAAGATGCTGCATCACGCTGCGCCAGTCTCCGTCCGTGCCTACACCCGTTCGGTGATATGCCTCAAAGACTTCGTTATACGCACTAATCGGCAAGATATCCAGCTTGCGCCATACCTCTTGACGCTCCTTGGGTGCAAGCGCAGCGATGGTTTTATACTCGCCGCTACTTTGCGAAAGATCTGTCAAAAGCGTATCGGCAAGCTCGATCGCTACCTCTTTTAACTCTCTGCCTTCAGTTGGAATCCCAAAGGCTTTTGCGGTATTGATGATTTTGTATTCGCCTATGATTGGCAGATCTAGCTTGCCTTGCGCCGCCCATTTTAGCGACAGCAGAAGCTCTCTGGCATGTGCGCCGTGTTGAGCTACGCCTGCAGCTACTTGGCGCAGTAGGTTGCGCGATACGATGAGATCGGCGTCCGCACCGCAAGTGCCGCGATCAGCCTTTTTAGTAATTTTGCAAGGCCCCATATTGCAGATCTTACAGCATACTCCGGTAAGTCCATAGCTACACATCGGCATCTGTTTATCGAAGCGATCAAACGCCGTATCTACGCCGATCTGCTCCATCCTAAGCATCATTTCGCGCACGGCGGGATCGGGGGTTTTCTCAAGTACTTCTTGCTTTGTAGGGAAGGTCTTTTTGTATTCAAGCACTGCCTTCATATAATCTGCCGTAAATTCCGCCTCGTGAAAATGCTCGAAAAGATTGCCCTGTGCGTCTTTATGCGTGTGCGGACTAGCCTCTGCGGGCACTAAAACTTTTGGGATGCCATGCTCGTCAAATCCAATAATCGCGCGATGAGAGTGGGGCTTGTGATCGTGGCAATGTTCGTCGTGCTCGTGTGAGCTGATGGCGGAATCCTCATCGCGCCCATGCGAAGACGCCGCAGAATTTGCGCCGTATTCGTGCAAATAAGCTGCGAGGTTCTCTTCTTGATCGTGCGAGTGGGTCACAAGATCTTCGTCGTGTAGATGTGAGTGGATTGCGGAGCTATCGCTATGCTTGTGTGAATAAGAGATGTGGTCTTTGCTGCTTGGGCTCTTCGCGGGATTTGAGATGGAATTTGTCGTAGAGCCTATCGCGGAATTTTGGGCGTTGCTTGCGCTTTGAGTGCTTGAGCGTGCCGCAAAGTTCGTGGTTGAAGCAGAGCTTGTGCTATCATCGTAACTCGGTGCGGAATTTTTGGCTGCGCAATCGCACTCGTCGCAGGAATTCTCGCCTGCAGCGCGATTTTTAGAAATTTTGTCGCGAGCATGTGAGGCGGAAG
>CAUUQJ010000113.1:0-5110 GCA_963547085.1 uncultured Campylobacter sp.
TAACGATGATCTGGTGCCTAAGCGCAGTAGTGGAGAGATGTTTTTAAACTCTGCTTTGCGCGCTAGAGCAGGGCTCATCAGCCACGCGGACCGCGAAAATTTACAAAGATTTTACTACGACGGCTTGCTAAGAGGCGCTAAAAAAAGCGCGATTTGCTATCTGCAAAGCGTCGAGAAGTTGCCTTCGCGGTTTTTGAAAAGCTTTGAAGTGCAACAAGATACGGAATTTTCGCAGGAGGATTATTTACGGCTTTTTGGGCGGGAGGAATTTAAGCCCGCCTTATGCGGACAAGAAGATCCCGTGGCTCGCCATGATTTTTTTGCCGAGGAGCTATCGTTTTCGCGGCTGGATACGTTTTTAGAATGCAAGAGGAAGTATTATTACCGCTACGTTTTCGGGCTGAGGGAGGGGCTAAAATTTGGCGAGGACAATGCGCTTTTAGGCAAAATTTTGCATACGAGTTTTCAGCGTTTATATGAGCGAGCGGGGATGAAATTTAACATGGAAAAATTCCGCTCTATTTATTCGCAGCTTGCGCGAGAAGCGGGCATCGCGCGCTTTGATGCGGAGCTTGAGCTAAAATCGGTAGAAAAGCTAGCTAGGCTTTTAGAAGAGCATGAGCAAATTTGGAGCTTTAGCGGTAGTGAAGTATCGCTAAAAGGCGAGCTTGACGGGGTGCGACTGAGCGGGCGGATCGACCGCATCGACGAAGATAAGGCAGGGCGGAAGTTCATCATCGATTACAAACGTGGTTCAGCTAAAAAGCATATGGAAAAATTTCAGCTTACGTTTTATCGCGCGCTTTTAGCCCAGGAGTGCGAATGCGCCTATCTATCGCTAAAAGACTGCGCGTTTGCGGCTCCTGGCGACAAAACGCCTAGCTTAGAAAACCTACGCGAGACGCTAAGCTCTATCGGCAAGGAATTTGCAAGCGAGGTCGCTTTTACGCGTACGGAAGCGGTGCAAAGTTGCGAATACTGCGATTATAAAATCATTTGCAAGGGGCAGATCGATGGCAAAATTTGAAAATTATCTGGCGCTTGAAGCAAGCGCAGGCAGCGGCAAAACCTTCAATCTCGCAGTGAGGTTCATCGAGCTGGTGCTAAAAGGCGAGCCGATCAATGAAATTTTAGCGCTTACCTTCACCAAAAAAGCTGCTGCTGAGATGAAAACGCGCATCGTGGAGAAATTTCAAAATTTGCTTCTTTTGCAGGATGACTCGCTAAAGCCTAGCGCCGAGCTGGAGCAAATTTGCGCTGATTTGGGGCTAAGCGTGGATGAGGTTTTGGCAGCTCAAGAGCGGCTGAGCCCAAAATTTTTAAGCGAAAGCTTAAATATTTTTACCTTTGATGCGTTTTTTGCAAAGGCTCTGCGCTCGTTTGCGTTAAACAGCGGCATTGATCCGAGCTTTGAAAACGATGAAGGGATTTTAGGCGTGCAGCAGGCGGCGTTTTTAGGCGCGATTTGTAAAAACGAAGCGCTATTAAGAGAGGTCGTGGATTATGTAAGCGACTCAGGAATGACAAAGGGCGAGTTTTTAAATAGCTTACAAAGCATTTGGAGAGGCGATATAAGCATAAATACGCCCACGCTTCCCGTAAGCTCCGCGCTAGCAGAGATAAATGAAATTTTATCCTGCTTGCAAAAAGCGGCGAGAGATGCGGGCGTAAGCGCTGGAGCCGTAAATGGGCTAAGCCCTGTTAGTGATCTGTCAAAATTATCCTCGGGCTTCATTCTTTCGGCTCTTGCCAACGGCAGTTTCGATTATCCGCGCTCGCAGCTTAAAAAAATTTCGCATCTTGACGGCGAGCTAGTAAGGCTAAAAGACGCCATAGCTCGCGAAATAGCGTGGATGGATGCGACATATGCGGCTAAGCTGGCAGGACTAATTAAAATTTATGCCGAAGCGCTTAAATCGGTGCAGCGCAAAAGCGGCAAGCTCACGTTCGGTGATGTCACCGCAGCCGTGCACTCGCTGCTAAATCCAAGCGCAGAGGCGTTGCAGGGCAACCGCGAGCTTTTGTATTTCAGGCTCGATTCTAAAATCACGCATATTTTAATCGACGAATTCCAAGATACCGACATTTGCCAGTACGAAATCATGTTGCCGCTAATCTCTGAGGCGCTTGCTGGCAAAGGGGCGGAAGAGCGCTACGGCAGCTTTTTTTACGTAGGCGATAAAAAACAGAGCATCTATAAATTTCGCGGCGCGGAGAGAAAAATTTTTGATATTTTACGCGAGCAGTTTAGCCAAATCAAAACGCAGAGCCTGCCGCGCAATTATCGCAGCTTAAAACTCATTGTAAAATTTGTAAATGAGATCTTGCGCGATAAATTTGCGTCTTATGAAGATCAAATCGCGGCAAATAAGCTAGATAGCGATCTGCCCGCTTCTGTGCTGCAAAAAATCAAGGATTATCCTCTTTCTCATCCACAAATGCCACTATTTGAGGTGCAAAGCGACGATTACGGCTACGTAGCGGCATTTTTATACGACGACGTGCTAAAGGGGGCTGCGGAGCAAGCGCGCAGGCTTGTTGAGGAGTGCGGCGTAAGAGCTGATGATATAGCGATTTTATGTTGGAAAAACGAGCATGTAAGCGCGCTAAAAGAGATGCTATCGGAATTTTGCGAGGTGTGTAGCGGCTCAAATAAGGCCCTGCGTTGCAGCGAGCAGGTAAATGCCGTAATTCAATACGCAAAATTTTGCGTAGGTGGCGATGAAATTTATCTGCGAAACGCCGAAGCGATTTTGGGTAGGCGGCTTAAAAAGATAGCGGTCGATCTGCATAAAAATGCGCAAAAAACGGCAGAATTTATCGCTAGCGCGCTGAAATTAAATTTTGTCGATCCAGATCTGCTGCTGTTTTTTGAGACGCTGGCAAAATTTAATAGTTTTAGCGAGTATCTGTTTGCAAACGACGAAACGGAGGTATTTGCCAAGGAACAAAGCGGCATTAAAATTATGACCGTGCATAAGTCCAAGGGGCTTCAGTTCCCACACGTAATCGTTTGTGACCGCATCGGAGGAAAAGACCGGGGCGAGAGCTCAAAGCTCGCGACGGACTATGATTTTGCCACGCATAAGTGGAGAATTTTTTATAAATTTGCGAGTAGAAAGAGCCTGGATACGGAATTTGCAGCATTAATGGATGAAAACGATCGCTCTGCGCATGAAGAGGACATAAACAAGCTCTACGTGGCATTTACACGCGCCGAACGCTCACTCATCATCGTAAAACGCTCCGAAGCAAAAATAGATCAATACAATTATAGCTTTTTTTCGCCTTACGCCAAAAAGACCAAGGGCGCGGGCGTCGTGGAGTGGCTGGATATCCCGGATTTTCAATACGGCTATGTAATCCCAAGCTCCGTAAAATCAGAAGAGCAGCCGCTGCGAAAAAAGATCGCGCTCGTAGTGGGCGAGCCTCAAGGCGCGCAAGAAAAAGCAGGCAGCGGCGAAACGGAAGCGCTAAGCGCGATATATTTCGGCGAGGCGCTGCACTATGCTCTGGAGATGAGCGAAGGATTTGCGGCGGATGAAATTTTACGAGGAGTAGGCCTTGCTAGAGCTCGATACGCTAAATTTTTAAACGATGCAGATTTTGAAAATATCGCGGCGCGGGCGTTAGGACTAAGCAAAAACGAGGAATTTTTAGCTCTGATAAAGGGCGCTCGAGCCTATAAAGAGATGTCGATTAAAAGCGCGGAGGGTGAACTTTTGCGCGTGGATCTGGCGTGCTTTGGGCAAGATGAAATTTTGCTTTTTGATTACAAAAGCTCCGAAAAATACCTCGCGCAAAACAAAGCTCAAGTGGCGCGATATAAAAGCGTAATCCGCGAGTTTTATCCGCATGCGCGAGTGCGTGCCTTCGTACTGGCTCTCGAATCTGCTGGCGCTAGGCTGATCGAAGTGAATGAGGAGGGATAAAATTTTAAAGCTTAGATGAAATTTGAGCGCAGATATATTAAAGATAGCTTAAATTAAGCTATACGTAAGGATATTTCTATATAATCACAGCTCAAATTTTAATAAGGCGGAAACCATGACAGAAATTACAAAGCCTAGCGAAGTTAAGCGCGACTGGGTCGTTATCGACGCGACCGACAAAAGATTCGGTAGAATGCTTACTGAAGTCGCCGTATTGCTACGAGGCAAACACAAACCAAGCTACACTCCAAACGTGGATTGCGGAGACTACGTCGTTATCATCAACGCTTCAAAAGCCGTATTTACCGGCAATAACAAAGGCAACGACAAGCTTTATCACAGCTACTCGGGCTATTTCGGAAGCGTAAAGAGCGTGAAATTTCAAGACCTGCTTAAAAACAATCCCGCAAAGCTCTACAGACTTGCGGTTCGCGGCATGCTTCCTAAGACGAAGCTCGGCAAGGCGATGATCAAAAAGCTATTCGTATATGAAGGCGGCGAGCACCCTCATACTGCGCAAACAACTAAAAAAGGAAAATAATCATGGCGACAATTTATGCAACCGGAAAGAGAAAAACTGCCGTAGCTAAGGTTTGGGTAAAACCTGGAAGCGGCAAAATCGTAGTAAACGGCATGGATCTAAACACCTGGCTAGGCGGTCACGAAGCGATCAAACTAAGAGTCGTTCAGCCGCTTTTGGCGACTAAACAAGAGACCTCGATGGACATCACCGCGCAGACTTTAGGCGGCGGATATTCGGCTCAAGCGGATGCGCTAAAGCACGGAATTTCAAAAGCGCTTGCCGCGATGGATAAGGATTTTAGAGCGGCTCTTAAGCCAAAAGGTCTGCTAACTCGCGATAGCCGCGTGGTAGAGCGAAAGAAATTCGGTCGCCGCAAAGCGCGCAGAAGCCCGCAGTTCTCTAAGAGATAATGTTTTTTACAAATTTGTGGCGAAATTGTCGCAAATTTGTAAATTCTTTAAAAATTTTATGGTAATATCGAATTATAACTTTATTTGAAAGGATGTTTAATGAAGAAAGTTCTACTTGCATTAAGCTTGTGTGCATCCGGCGCATTGTTCGCTAGCGATGCTGATTATCACTGGGAGATTACCCCTACTGTTGGCGGAATGACTCATGAGGGTAATATGGATTTGGATTCGAATTTTATGTTCGG